>JBELMB010000306.1:0-3454 GCA_042088665.1 Sagittula sp. | reverse complement strand
GAGCATTACGGCCCGGGCCAGATGATCCTGTCCGCCGCCGGAGCGGTTGACCACGAGGCGCTTGTCGCACAGGCCGAAAAGCTGTTTGGCGGCCTGACGCCCCGTCCGGGTCTGGTGGCGGACAACGCCCGTTTTCACGGTGGCGAGGCGCGCCAGATCAAGGATCTGGAACAGGCGCATATGGCGCTGGCTTTCGAGGCCCCGGGATACCGCGATCCGGCGTTCTACGCCGCCCAGATCTATGCCATCGCGCTGGGGGGCGGGATGTCGTCGCGCCTGTTCCAGGAAATCCGCGAAAAACGCGGGCTGTGTTACACCATCTTCGCGCAAAGCGGCGCCTATGCCGACACCGGGATGACGACGATCTACGCTGGCACATCGGGTGACGAGCTGGCCGACCTGACGACGCTGACCGTCGACGAGATGAAGCGCGCCGCCGAAGACATGAGCGACGCCGAGATCGAGCGCGCCCGCGCGCAGATGAAAGCAGGGCTGCTGATGGGGCTGGAAAGTCCTTCGGCACGGACCGAACGCATGGCGCGCATGGTCCAGATCTGGGACCGCGTGCCCTTGATCACGGACACCGTTGCGCGCATTGATGCGGTGACGCGGGATGCCGTGCTGGGCTTTGCACAGGATCAGGCCGCCCAGGCCAGCGCCGCGCTGGCGCTTTATGGACCGGTTGCCGGCGCACCGTCGCTGGAACAATTGCAGGAGCGACGTGCGGCCTGATGCTCTCCCTTCGGCGCAAGCTTCGGCTCGAGTCTGAGCGGCTCACGCTGCGGCCGCCGTTGCACTCGGACTTTACCCCATGGTCAGTGCTGAGGCGAGACAGCAGCAGTTTTCTGACCCCGTGGGAGCCGAGCTGGTCAGAGGATCACCTGACGCGCAAGGCTTTTACCAACAGGGTGTATTGGGCGTCGCGGTCGATCTCCTCCGGGACGGCGATTCCCCTGTTTCTGATCCGCCGCGAGGATCAGGCACTGGTTGGCGCCATCACGCTGGACAACATCCGGCGTGGCCCGGCACAGGCTGGCACGTTGGGATATTGGGTGGGCGAGCGCTACACCCGCCATGGCTATATGTCCGAGGCCATCGCCACCGTGGTGCACCATGCCTTCGAGAAGCTGGGGCTCAGCCGTCTCGAAGCGGCCTGCCTGCCGGAAAACACGGCCTCCCGCGGGTTGCTGGAACGGTCCGGCTTCAAATACGAGGGCGTCGCGCAAAGCTATCTGCAGATCAACGGACGTTGGCGCACGCATGTCCTGTATGCCGCGCTGCGCATCGACAGGCGCGGGCGTACCGACGTGGGATAACTGCGGGCGCTACGCGTCCGGCACGGCCTGCATCAACCCTGACAAGGAAAAACGGCTGCCCTGCCCCGGCGTGCTGTCGATCTCCATCTGCCAGCCCTGATCGGTCGCGATCTCCTGCACAGACGTCAACCCGATCCCTTCGCCGTCACCACCGTGTCCACCGCGGCCATAGGCCTGCCGGATCTGCGCAATCTCTGGCGGTGACAGCCCGGGCCCTGTGTCCTCCACCGTCAGGCTGACCCGTCCCTCCGCGGCTGTCACCTGCACCTCGATGCCCCCGGTCTGCGTGTATTTGATCGCGTTGGACAGCAGGTTGGACAAGGCGCGGATCAGGGCCACGGGGTCGGCATCCACCGCCAGATCGGTCTCTGCGAGGGCCAGCGACAACCCCTTGGCCGCAGCCTCATCCGCAAACATCCGGCCGGCATTGTTCAGAATGATCGTCAGCGGCACCGCCTCGCGTATCGGGGCGGGCGCATGGGTCGACGTCAGCGCCGTTGGCCGGGCCTCGGCGAGTGCATCGTCCAGAACGGATTTGAGGTAGTCGAGGCTGCTGGCCAGTTGCGCCTTGAGGGCCGGTGCCTCACGCTCTGCCGCGTCCAGTGCGAGGCGCAAGGAGGTCAGCGGCTGGCGCAGGTCGTGGCTGGTCAGAGCAAGGCGCGCGCGATGCCGTTCGGCCAGTGCTTCGGCCCGGTCACGCCCCTGTTTGGCCGCCAGCAGCCCCTCTGCAAGGGCCAGCTTTTCCTGACTGGCGGACAGTTCCAACTGCACCGCCGCGTCGCGTTGCGACCGCAAACCAAAGGTTTGCAGCACCAGCGCCGCCGCAAACACCAGCCCGTCCGACACCACAAGCCCGCGCGTCAACATGAAGCCGGTGACCCGGTCGATCCCCAGCGCATCCTGCAGATAGGGCAGAAAATAAAGGCCGACGATGATGCCCACGCCCAGCGCAAACAGCCACGCCCCGTCGGCGCGCGCCCGAACCAGAGCGACAACCGCCCAAATCGCATAGCCCGCTGAAATTGCGCCGAGGGTAAACCACACCGTGTCGCGCATGCGATACGTCCCCCAGATCGCAAGATCCAGCAGCCATTCCGGCACGTTCCAGCTGTTGTAGATCGCATCCGGCAGGACCATCAGCGCCGTGGACAACCCGAAGATCAGCACCGACAGGACAAACAGGCCAAAGACCGTCCAGCACACCGGCCTGAGCAGAGCGACAATCGGATGCGCCCCCAGCGCCGCCTTCACAAAGCTGGCGACAAAGCGGTAGTAGAGCAGAAAGATCGCGATCTCGAGGATCCGCCCCGGAGCCATGGCCCAATTGACCGGCAGCGCGGGCAAAGCCCATGCTAGATAGGCCTCCGTCGAGACAAAGTGCAGCGTCGCCACGGTGAAATAGAGCGCATAATCCTTTGCCGGTTTCGAGGCGAGCAACCGGGAAAAGACCGACAGGAAAAAGATCAGAAGCACCGAGG
Source organism: Sagittula sp. (assembly GCA_042088665.1). GTDB lineage: Bacteria > Pseudomonadota > Alphaproteobacteria > Rhodobacterales > Rhodobacteraceae > JBELMB01. Next base: position 660 of record JBELMB010000306.1, on the reverse strand, counting down.
CGGACAGCAGCGTGGCAATCGCGAAGGCGCGCTCTGTCACGCTGTCGTCGAACCCCTGTTCCGCCACCAGCCGCGCCCAGTACAGCGTCGCATCGACCCGCAAAGACACATTGGCCCCCAGCTTTGTGCGCAGGATCACCGTTTCCTGCGGCGCGATGGCAATGGGCGCAGAGGCCAGCCAAGGCCCCTCCCCTTCGGTCATGCCCATGGTGCGCCCGCGTGGCGCTGTCAGGATCTGCCGCCGGGTTTCGCCACGCTCCAGCCAGATGTCTACCCCTTGACCGGACGTCGCGTTGAAATCCACTCGCCAGACGCCGGGGCGCGCGCCGGTGTTCGTCAGCGCAAGGCAGGCCCATTGCGGCACCGTCAACATCGGGTGCAGGGAGAACGGCTCGCCTTCTTCGGGGCAGGTTGCGGTTTCGGGCGCAGCCACGGATCTGGCAAGCACGCGCACGAACTCGTCGCCCGGTTGCAGATCAATCTGCCCCCTGACACGGTCGCCCTCTTGCGAGACAGCCGCGACCGGGGCAAGACTTAGCACAAGCGCGGTCATCAAGACGACCAGCATCCGCAACCCGTCCCGTCCACAACCGATACAGGCCCTGCATGTCTTCACCGTCAGATCCTTTCACGGTTGTGATCGCGGACGATCATGCATTG
>JBELMB010000305.1:0-3457 GCA_042088665.1 Sagittula sp. | reverse complement strand
TGTCGAGTTGCGACAGGTCTTCGACTTCGATTTCCAGAAGAAAATCGCGGTAGGGGTCGGAGGACAGGTTCAGTTTGCGGCGCAGCAAGCGCCAGCCCCGGATCGCGCCTCGGGACTTGAGGTAGGACATCCAGTCCTCCAGCGCCTTGGCAAAGACGAGCGGTTTGGCAGTGTTCTTCAGATCAATTGAGCAGGTGTACAGGTTCATCAACGCGCTCCCATGAGGTACATGGAAGCATGACACGGAAGCGTTGAAAGGGACTTAAGGCCGCCAAGCCGCGCACCTGAGCGCCAAAGGACCCATTTGGTGGGGCGTGGCCGTTTGCGCCACGGGGCAGGTCGTCTGTCGCCCTACGGCGAGCCAGATCAAGCGCGCGCGGCGACCCGCACCGCGCGCGTCAGGGCGTCATTCCTCTTCGTCGCCCTGATCCGCGATCCATGCGACAGAGACGACGGTTTCCCCTTCGCCAGTGTTGAACACCTTCACCCCACCTGCACTGCGGGACCGGAAAGAGATCCCTTCCACCGGTACACGGATGGATTGCCCGGTCGAGGTCGCGAGCATGATCTGGTCATCCATCTCAACCGGGAAAGAGGCCACGATCTCACCGCCGCGCATGGATTTCTCCCACGCGGTCACGCCCAGACCGCCGCGTCCACGGACCGGATAGTCGTGCGAGGAGGACAGCTTGCCCAAACCCTGCGCCGTGATGGTCAGGATCAGGTTCTCGGCCGCGGACATCTGCGCGTAGCGCTCTGGCGGCAGGGGGCTGTCGGCGTTGCCCTCTTCGTCGACGGTTTCCGCATCGTCGGCAATGCCCGCCATGGCGCGGCGCATCTTGAGATAAGAGGCGCGCTCATCGCTTTCCGCGTCAAAGTGGCGGATCACCGACATGGAGACAACCTCGTCGTCACCGGACAGCTTGACCCCGCGCACGCCTGTCGAGTTGCGCGAGTTGAAGACACGCACCTCGGGCACCGGAAAGCGGATCGCGCGGCCCGAATTGGTGACAAGCATCACGTCGTCATCCTCTGAACAGATGCGCGCGTTGATCAGGCGGGTGCCTTTGGCGTTGCCGTCCGCATCGTCAGCCGCAGGCGCATCCTCGCCTTCGAATTTCATCGCGATCTTGCCGTTGCGCATGACATTGGTGAAATCGGACAGGCGGTTGCGCCGCACAGAGCCTTTGGACGTGGCAAAGACGATCTGCAGGTCGTCCCAGTCGTCCTCGTCGCGGTCGACCGGCATGATCGCAGCGATGGACACGCCCGAGGGGATCGGCAGGATGTTCACGATGGCCTTGCCCTTTGACGTGCGACCGCCCAGCGGCAGGCGCCAGCACTTCAGCTTGTAGACCATGCCCGCCGTCGTAAAGAACAACAGCTGTGTGTGGGTGTTGGCGACAAAGAGCGTCGTGACAACGTCGTCGTCCTTGGTGGCCATCCCGCTCAGACCTTTGCCGCCACGCTTTTGCGCGCGGAAATCGGCCAATGCCGTGCGCTTGATATAGCCGGACTGGGTCACGGTGACGACCATGTCCTCACGCTCGATCAGGTCCTCGTCTTCGAGATCGCCAGCCCATTCGACGATCTCCGTGCGGCGCGGCACGGAAAATTCGTCGCGAATGACGGTCATCTCGTCTCGGATGATCTGCATGATCCGCTCCCGTGAGGAGAGAATATCGAGGTAATCCTTGATCTTGGCGGCCAGATCTTCGAGTTCGTCCGTGACTTCCTTGACGCCCAACTGGGTGAGGCGCTGCAGACGCAGGTCCAGAATTGCGCGGGCCTGGGTTTCCGACAGGTTGTAGGTGCCGTCCTCGTTGGCCTTGTGGGTCGGATCGTCAATCAGCGCGATATAGGGCAGGATGTCATGTGCCGGCCAGCGCCGCGCCATGAGTTTCTGACGCGCTTCCGCGGCATCGGCGGAGGCGCGGATCGTTGCGACCACTTCGTCGACGTTGGACACGGCAACGGCCAGACCACAAAGCACATGGCTGCGTTCCCGGGCCTTGCGCAGCAGGAATGCGGTGCGCCGTGCGACCACTTCTTCGCGGAAGTCGACAAAGGAGGTCAGGAAGGCGCGCAGGGTCAACTGTTCGGGTTTGCCGCCGTTCAGTGCCAGCATGTTGCAGCCAAAGGAGGTCTGCATCGGCGTAAAACGAAAGAGCTGGTTCAGCACGACCTCGGCTGTCGCATCGCGCTTGAGTTCCACCACCACGCGCACACCGTCGCGGTCGGATTCGTCCTGAACATGCGCGATGCCTTCGATCTTCTTGTCGCGGGCGGCTTCGGCGATCCTTTCGATCATCGTGGCCTTGTTCACCTGATAGGGAATTTCCTCGATGATGATCGCGTAGCGGTCCTTGCGGATTTCCTCGATCCGGGTGCGGGCCCGGATGATCACGGAACCGCGCCCCTCAAGGTAGGCCTTGCGCGCACCGGAGCGGCCAAGGATGACGCCGCCAGTGGGGAAATCGGGGGCCGGGATGAACTCGATCAAGTCTTCGGAGGTCAGATCCGGATTGTCGATCAGCGCCAGCGTGGCGTCGATCACTTCGCCAAGGTTGTGTGGCGGGATGCGCGTGGCCATGCCAACCGCGATGCCCTCGGCGCCATTGACCAGAACATTGGGATAGCGTGCCGGCAGCACGACCGGCTCTTCGCGTTCATTGGCATAGTTCGGGACGAAATCGACGGTGTCCTTGTCGATGTCCTCAAGCAGCGCCTCGGCGACTTTCTGCAGGCGGCTTTCGGTATATCGGTAGGCGGCGGGCGGATCGCCGTCCATCGAGCCAAAGTTGCCCTGACCGTCGATCAGCGGCAGCGACATGGAGAAGTCCTGCGCCATCCGCACCAAGGCGTCATAGACCGCGCCATCGCCATGCGGGTGATAGCGCCCCATCACGTCACCGACAGCGGTGGCGCATTTGCGGTAAGGCTTTGCCCGGGTCTGGCCGTTTTCCCAGAGCGTATAAAGGATGCGCCGGTGCACAGGTTTTAACCCGTCCCGCAGATCCGGGATCGCCCGCGCCACGATCACGCTCATGGCATAATCGAGATAGCTGTTTTTCATTTCCGCTTCGATAGAGATCGAGGGGCCTGAATAGGCGGGGCGGTTTTCGTCTTCGTTATCAGGGGTTTCTGGCGTATCGCTCACGTCACGGCCTGTTTGTTGTTCTGCCACATCTTGTTGATGAAACCTTAGCAGAGACAAGGGGTTGAGTGCAACGTCAAGCTTTGGCTGCGCGGGATTTAGCAGCCACGAGCGCACTCTGCTAACATGCTGTTTTTATTGAAAAGTAAAGATCTGGTCGGCATCCTGAGCAGAGCACATCAGGCAATGAAAGGAGCAAGCCATGCAAGAAACGGAAACCGAATTGATGTTGAAGGGCTATGGGCTGACCACGGCGGAGTTCTTTTACCGGATGCCGGACTACAGGAATGTGCTGAACAC
>JBELMB010000005.1:0-71708 GCA_042088665.1 Sagittula sp. | reverse complement strand
GAGATTTAGTAACGTGGCCGTATGGAACACCGTTATGCCAACCTATGCGTATAGGGACCGAAACACACATGACGATCATGATCCCCGCCTGGGTGGATGGCACGCTTGTCCCTGTCGAAAAGCTTGAGGCGCATGAACGCGGTTTGCGGCACAAGGCGGTCTCTGTGTTTGTGCTGAAGGGGAACGAGGTGCTGATCCAGCGCCGTGCCCTGGGGAAATACCATACACCCGGGCTTTGGGCGAACACCTGCTGCACGCATCCCGACTGGAACGAGAAACCCACCGATTGCGCGCGGCGGCGCCTGATGGATGAACTGGGCATGACCGGTGTCAGCGTGCGTCACGTCGGTCAGGTGGAATACCGGGCCGATGTCGGCGAAGGTCTCATCGAACACGAAGTGGTCGAAATCTTTGTCGCCGAAGCAACGCCGCTGATGACGCTGGACCCCAATCCCGACGAAGTGATGGACACCCGCTGGGTGGACCGTGCGCAACTGACCCGGGAAACGCAATCGCAGCCAGAGCGGTTTACACCCTGGCTGCGGATCTACCTTGCCGAACACGCCGACCTTGTCTTTGGGTCTGATCTCGCGGTGGAACCGACCTAGTTCAACGCCACGACGATCATCAGCAGGTTCGGGATTATGAACGCGCAGGCGATGCAGAACAGCTTCGCTGCGTGGCTCGCGCGTTTCATCAGGGAACTGCCGTTCACGGTCTCACCGAACGCCCCGAGGGCCATGGACAGGGCGACGACTTCGCCTTCTTGTTGGGCTTGCCCACCTTTGTGCGCCTTCACACCTTCTTCGTAGCGGGCGCGCAGCGTGGCAGGATCGAGTTTGTTGGACATGAATGACTCCCTATGTTTCAGCAGGGACATGGAGCGTGTCAGAAACTTGTCCAGCGCAGGCACACAAATGTATGCACCCTGTGACAAATCACACGCCTTCAGCGCCATATCAGGGTCACCGCGCCTCAGAGGGATGGGGCAAATCAAGGGGTTGGGCGGGCCTCAGCCTGCGGGATGCCCCACGTCGGGTGACCAACCTTCGGCGCGATGGGGTCACCGGCGCGGTGCGGAAAGGGATTGGACATGCAGCTTGACACGCTTTTGAAACGACAGGTCATGCGGCGCATCGATGGTGTGTCCTTTCCGATCTTTATCAGGAACGGGCCAACCTACTTCTTGTCCGATCTTCTCGTTTTCGAAGACGGATTGGTGGACTGCTGGCATACGCATGATCTGCCGATGTTTCTGGACGATGTCACCTCCGGCTGGGTGCAACCGGGGGTGCCCGATGGCGCGTTCATCAACCTTCAGGAATACACCCGTCTCGAAGTGAAAGACCCCCAGTGGGAGATGACCGCAGACGATCTCGTCCTCCGCGTCGAGGAGATTGTAACGGCCTTGAACCCCGGGCGGGTGAATATGTACGACATGCAGGGATCAAGCCTCGTGGAAGGCACGCGGATCTTGAAAGAAAGCAGATCCCGCGCAGAGCTCTGGAAACCGGAGGCCGACAGCTTTTTCAGGGACCGCCACAAGGGGGCGGCGGTCTTTGGCTACAGGCCCAACGGCGATGTGCTGGAGATCGTCGAGGTGTCGGTATACGCCGATGACACGGTGACCGTCACGGGAGTCGATGGTGTGCAGTCCCAGTCCTTCGACGGTTTCATCGACGACCTGCGGGCCGGTGCCTTTTCGGTGCCGCACACCGGGCAACGCCTCGCGATCAAGGGCCTTGGCCAGTTCACCGCCGGCGAGGTCGTATTGCACGGATACACCTCTGAGACCCTGATCGGCGATGTGACAGAGCGGCACCGGAAGGTGTCCGGCCTGCCCACATCCTATGAAACCTGCCGCGCGGTCTTTGCCGCGTATTGCGACGATCCCACGGATGAGACTCTGGCACGTTTGCGCGATGCCTATGAGAGCGTGCCACCGCATCTGCGCAAATATTGCGGGGATATGGACAACAAGGATATTCCGATCCGCATGGCGCTTTATGGCGACGAAGAGATCGAAGGCTGGTCCCATTGGATCGCGGCAAATCTGACCGGCGATCCCCTTCCCGACATCGATGTGCCAAAGCCAAAATCCTGACGCAGGTCCTGTAGGGCCCTGATGCCCCAGGCAGGGCGCCGACCGGATGGAAAGACGCCCAAACGCAAAACGCCCCGCACAACGGCGGGGCGTTCGCTATAGACCCGTTGGTCAGGGTATCAGGCGGTCCACCACCGCTCGATCATGCGCGAGCTGTCCATCTGGAACACGTTGCCGATGGTGCCGGAGTTGGTGATCTTGGTCGAATGCGCGTCCACGTAGTTGGCGTACATCGGAACGATGGTGCCACCGTCAACGGACATGATCGCCTGCATCTCGTGATACTGCTCACGACGCTTGGCGGAATCGAGTTCCGCGCGGGCGGTCAGCAGCAGCTCCTGGAAGCGGGCATTGTCCCAGTTGCTGTCGTTCCACGGCACACCCATTTCGTAGGCGGTGGAGAACATCCAGTCCTCGGTGGCGCGGCCCGACCAGTAGCAGGCGCACCAGGGCTTCTTCAGCCAGACGTTGGACCAATAGCCATCTGCGGGCTCTTGCACGACGTTGATGTCGATGCCTGCTGCCTTGGCCGATGCCTGATACAGCTGCGCTGCGTCCACCGCACCCGGGAAGGCCGCATCCGAGGCAGAGAGGCTGACCGACAGACCGTCAAGTCCAGCCGCCTTGATCAGCGACGCCGCCTTGTCCGGATCGTAGTCGTTCAGCGGCAGATCAGCGGCAAAGTACTGGTTGGCCGGACCGATCGGGATATCATTGGCAACCGCGCCGTGACCCTTCAGGATCTTGTCGACCATTTCCTGACGGTTGATCGAATGCTTGAGCGCCTGACGCACCTGCAGACTGTCAAACGGCGAGAGGTTGGTCAGCATCGGGAAGGTAAAGTGCTGGTTGCCCGTCACTTCAAAGATGTTGACCATCGGGTTCGCCTTCATCAGCGGCTCGATGTCGAAATCAACACGGTTCACGGCGTCGACCTGACCGGTCATCAGCGCGTTCATCCGGGCAGAAGCGTCGTTGATCGCGATGGCCTCGACGCTGTCGAACCAGCCCGCCTTGCCATCCTTGTAGTGGCCGTCCACGCGGGACAACACGGTGCGCACGCCCGGGTCAAAGCTCTCGACCTTGTAGAGACCCGTGCCGATGCCGTTGGCGATGGCCTCTTCGATCTGGCCCGCCGGGAACATGCAGATGTGGTAATCCGACAGCAGGAACGGGAAGTCGGCATTGCCCGCCTTCAGCGTCATCTGCACTTCGAGGTCGTTCACCTTCTTCATTTCGGTGACGGCTTCGACTATCGGCTTGGCCGCGGATTTCGCGCCCTCGGCGGTGTGCATGTTCAGCGAGGCGATCACGTCGTCCGCGCCAAAGGCCTTGCCGTTGTGGAAGGTCACGCCGCTGCGCAGCTTGAAGGTCCAGACCTTCGCGTCGGGGGAAGCTTCCCAGCTTTCGGCCAGTTCGCCGATCAGTTCACCGCTGGCCGCCACTTCGGTCAGGGTGTCAAACACCGCGCCGTGGCCGAGCATGATCATGAAGCTGTCAGAATGGGTACGGCTGTCCCAGCTATCGGATGTGTTTGCGCCCGCGAGGCCAAGACGCAGTGTCCCACCCTTTTGCTGAGCGCGCACCGGCATACCGGTGGCGGCGAGGACACCGGCGGCGGCGCCGCTGGCCAGAAGTCCACGTCTGCTGATACGTGTCATGTTACTCTCCCTTGTCATGTGTCGTCACGCGGCACCCTATGCCGCGCGTCAGGCTCATTTCATGTGATTCTCTCAGGACATCTTACCCACTGCTGCGTCGCCGATGTTATCAACTCCGCGCGCTTCGAGCAGATTGCTCAGCCAATCCGGATCCATTTCGGGAACCGAGCTGAGCAGAAGGTCCGTGTAGGCGTGATGCGGGGGCGTGAACATGTCCTGTTTGGGCCCCTGTTCGACAACAACACCGTCTTTCATCACCACCACTTCGTCCGCGATGGATTTCACCGTCGCGAGGTCATGGGTGATGAACATATAGCTGAGCTTCAGCTCGTCCTGCAATCGCGCCAACAGGCGCAGGATCCCTTCGGCGACCAATTGGTCCAGTGCCGATGTGACCTCGTCGCAGATGATGAACTTCGGCTCTGCCGCAAGCGCACGGGCGATGCCGATGCGCTGTTTCTGACCGCCGGACAGTTCTGATGGCAGGCGGTCGATATACTGGCTGGCGGGCAGCTCGATTTCTTCGAGCAGTTCTTCGACGCGTTTGCGTTTCGCTGCGCCGGTCAACCCCATGTAGAATTCCACCGGACGTCCGATGATCTCGCCGATGGGCTTGCGCGGGTTCAGCGCCGTATCTGCCATCTGGTAGATCATCTGGACCTGCCGCAGCTCATCCTTGGACCGGCTGCGGTAGTCCAGCGGCAGCGGTTTGCCGTCCAGCTCGATCGCACCGATCCGCGGCGGCAAGAGACCCGTGATACAGCGCGCCGTGGTCGATTTTCCGGATCCGGATTCGCCCACAACGGCAACGGTGCGCCCCTCGTGGATGTCAAAGCTGACGTCGTGCAGAACGTCGATCTTGCCGTAGGCTGCGGTGATGCCTTGAACGGACACCACCGGCGTCGCATCCACGGCCGGGGCCGGTTTGGCGGGCCGCTGGAACTCCCGCACGGCCCAAAGGCTCTTGGTATAGTCTTGCGTCGGGTTCGACAGCATCTCGCGGGTTGCGGCCTCTTCGACCTCGTCCCCCTTGAGCAGCACCTTGATCCGGTCTGCCATCTGCGCCACGACGGCAAGGTCATGGGTGATGTAGATCGCCGCGGTATTGAACTCTTCGACGATCTGCCGGATGGAGGCGAGCACTTCGATCTGCGTAGTGACGTCAAGCGCCGTGGTCGGTTCGTCAAAGATGATCAGGTCAGGGCGACAGGCCATTGCCATCGCCGTCATCGCGCGCTGCAACTGGCCGCCCGACACCTGATGCGGATACCGAAATCCGATCTCGTCCGGGTTCGGCAGACGCAACTTGCCGTACAGCTCCATCCCGTCTTCGGCAGAGGTGCTGCGGTCGGACACGCCATGCTGCACCGGCGCTTCGGTGTGCTGGTCGATCAACTGGTGCGCGGGGTTAAAGCTGGCCGCGGCGGATTGCGCGACATAGGCGATGCGCTTGCCCAGAAGCTGGCGTTTGACCTCGGCGCTGGCGGTTGTCAGCTCGATGCCATCAAACTGGACGGAGCCTTGGGAAATCCGCACGCCATCACGGCAAAACCCCATCGCAGCAAGGCCCAGCGTGGATTTGCCTGCGCCGGATTCACCGATCAGCCCGATCACTTCACCCTTTTTCAGGGTCAGGTCGATGCCCTTGATGATCGGCATCCAGGTCTCGTCAGAGCGGCCTTCGATGTGGATGCCGCGCATCTCGACAAGCAGATCACTCACGGCACATCTCCCAACTGCGGCGGGCGCAACCCGGTCTGGCCCAGCAGGCCGCAAGCGCCCGGTTCATTCCTTCAGCCCCGAGCTGCGCTGCAACATCCAGTCGACAACAAAGTTCACCGCCACGGTCAGCAGCGCAATCGCACCCGCGGGCAAGAGCGGCAGCATCGCGTATTGCGGCAGGAAGGCAGCATAGTTCACGAACTGGCCGAGATCCTTCACCATGGTGCCCCAATCCGCCAGCGGCGGCTGGATGCCCAACCCGAGGAAGCTTAGCGCCGCCACGGTCAGGAAGACAAAGCAGAACCGCAATCCGAACTCTGCCAGCAAGGGCGCAGTGGCATTTGGCAGGATCTCGCGGAAAATGAGATAGCTCAGCCCTTCACCGCGCAGCTTGGCTGCCTCGATGTAGTCCATCACGACGATGTTCATGCCAACGGCGCGGGCCAGTCGGAACACGCGGGTCGAATCGATCACCGCGATGATCACGATCATCGCCACGGTCAGCGCCGACCCCTGGAACAACGACGAGGCGGCAGTGATCAACAGCAGGGCAAAGATCAGCGCCGGGATGGCCATCAGCACATCCACCAGCCGGCTCAGCGCCTGATCGACCCAGCCACGCAGGACCGCCGCCAGAAAGCCGCCGGTCACGCCAAGGAAAAACGCCAGAACGGTGGTGACAAAGGCAATGCCCACGGTGTTCTGCGCACCGTAGATCAGGCGCGAGAGGATATCGCGTCCGATCTGGTCCGTGCCCAGCGGGAATTCAGGCAAACCGCCCAGCGCCTCTGGCACCAGCGGAATGACGTTGGCTTTTTCAAAGATCGTTTCCTGCCCATGCGGCGCAATCCACGCAGCAAAGATAGCGGCAATCGTGTAGCAGATGATGATCAGGATACCAAAAGCGGCCGTTCCCGGCATTTGCCGGAACAGCTTGCGCGAGGCCGCTGTGCCGACCCATTCGCCCAGCTGCTTGAACAGGATCGCGGCAATCGCGGCAAAGGCGAGGAAGTGCACCGCCAGCCGGAAAAAGAAGTAGGTGTCCGGCATCCCGCCCAGCGAGGAAAAGCTGCGGCTGTAGGTAAAGAGCACCACCAAGACGGCCAGGACGGCAAACACATAACCCGCCGCCGTCGACAGCGTCATGTCGCGCCAGAAGGGCGTGTCGCCGGTCGCTTTCTGCATCACCAGACGCAGGCCATAGCCGCCCCCGATGACCACACCGGCGTAAAGCACCCATTTGAACATGCCCAGCGCCGAGGTCAGCGGCGTCAGCACGGCCACGATGGCCTCGAACGGCAGCATGATGGCTTGCAGCACTCCGAGAAGCGCGGACAGGATCCCAGCGCCGCTTGTCCGGTCGAACAGCACGACCAGCAGGATCACCAGAGCGGAGGCGGGCATCACGAGGGACCGGCTCATTTCGGATGCCTCAGACGCGGGTTCGACACGATCGACATGATGTCAGCGGTCAGGTTCAGCAGGATATACGCCCCCGCAAAGATCAGACAGCAGATCTGCACCACGGGGATGTCCCGCGTGCGCACCGCATCCACGAACAGATTGCCGATACCCGGATAGGCAAAGACCACTTCGACCACGACGACACCCGTGATCAGATACGCGAGGTTCAGGGCGATGACGTTGATGATCGGCGCCAAGGCGTTGGGCAGCGCGTGTTTGACGATCACGCGCATCGGCTTCATGCCTTTCAGGCGGGCCATCTCGATATAGGGAGAGGCCAGAAGGTTGATGATCGCAGCGCGCGTCATGCGCATCATATGAGCCGTCACAACCAGCGTCAGCGTCAGCGCGGGCAGGAGCGAGTTATAAATCCGCTCGCCCAATCCCATCTCCGGCGTGACGGATGCGAGCGAGGGCAAGACCTGTCCGTTCACCGCAAGAAAGAGGATCAGCACATAGGCGAGAAAGAACTCCGGGCTGGAGATCGAGCTCAAGGTGGTGATGTTCGCGGCCCGGTCGAACACGGACCCGCGATACAGCGCCGCCAGCACGCCAACAAACAGCGACAGAGGCACGGCGATCACCGCGGTCAGCCCGGCAAGGAACATGGTGTTGTAGAAGCGCGGTGCGATCTGTTCGGTGATCGGGATCAACTGGTCGCCACCCATATTCGCGGCAAACATCAATTGCGAGTAAGAGAACCCGAGATCGCCGCGCATCAGCGCGCCCAGCCAGTCGAGGTAGCGCACAAAGAAGGGATCGTTGAGACCGAGGTCCGCACGGATGGCGGCGACGGCTTCGTCTGTGGCACCTTGCCCGAGAATGGCCTGTGCAAAATCCCCGGGAAGCAGATTAACCGCGCCGAAAATCACGATGGACACAACCAGAAGTGTCAGAACCCCCAATGCGAGGCGGGTCAGTATGATACGCAGTACTGGGTGCACGTTCCCTGTCGGTCTGTTGTTGCTTTTGTAAATCCGAGGTTAACGGCTGATAGGCGTATGTAAACCCTCTCTCTGGGCAATATCATCCATCGCGCGCACCAGTTCGGCGCTGATCCCCGGTTCGGACAGGGCATGACCGGCGTTCCGGATCATGCGCAGGTCGGCATCTGGCCAGGCCTGCGCCAGTTCCCAGGCCCGCCGCGGCGGACAGATCATGTCGTACCGGCCCTGAACGATCACACCGGGCGTCCCGTGCAATTTGTGGACATTGTTCAATATCCAACCGTCTTGCTCAAGAAATCCACGGTTCGTGAAGTAGTGGTTCTCTAGCCGGGCGAAGGCACGGGCGTATTCACCGGGCGCTTCGCCGCCATTGCCGTTCGAATAGACCGACGCCAGCGCGTTTTCCCATGCGGACCAGGCCTGGGCAAAGCGCGTCTCTGTGCGCAGATCGCCACAAAAGAGCCTGCGGGCATAGGCCTCGATCAGGTCGCCGCGTTCGTCTTCGGGCACCATGTCGACAAAGCGCGCCCAAGGCTCCGGCCAGAACTGTCCCGCGCCGCCGCCATAGAACCAGTCGAGCTCGGCCTGGGTCATCATGAAGACACCGCGCAACACCAGCTGGCGGACACGGTCCGGATGGGTCAGTGCATAGACCAGCGCAAGCGTTGCCCCCCAACTGCCGCCAAAGACAATGGCGCGGTCAATGTCCAGCGTGGTGCGTATGCGTTCGATGTCCGCGACAAGATCCCATGTCGTGTTGTTCGACACGCTGGCATGCGGCCGTGACCGCCCGCAGCCGCGTTGATCAAAGAGCACGACGCGAAAGACCTTGGGGTTGAAGTAACGCCGCATCGCCGGGCTGCAGCCGCCACCCGGCCCGCCATGCAGGACGATCACGGGCAGACCGTCCGGCGCACCACATTGTTCGACGTAGATGCGATGACCGTCTCCGACATCGAGCACCCTCTGATCGAAGGGATCGATGGCAGGGTAGAGATACTGAACTGCGCGTTTTTGGCCCGGGATTTTGTCCATAACAAATCTATATTGGCTGTAGGGACAAAAAGACCATGGGGAAAGTCATGACAACCACTGTCGACGCAGGTGAGATTGCCAAATTCGAAGCCATGGCGGCAGAATGGTGGGATCCAAACGGCAAGTTCAAGCCTCTGCACATGCTGAACCCCTGCCGTCTGGACTATATCACCACGCAGATCGCGGGGGAGTTTGATCGGGACCTTGGCACGCCAATGCCCTTCGCCGGTCTGCGCATTCTCGACATCGGCTGTGGTGGGGGGTTGCTGTGCGAACCGATGGCGCGGCTTGGGGCCGAGGTCGTGGGCGTGGACGCAGCAGCGCGCAACATCCCCGTGGCAAGCGCCCATGCGGCCCAATCCGGGCTGGAGATCGACTATCGCCACACCACCGCCGAAGCCATGGCGGACGCCGGGGAGCAGTTTGACGCCGTGTTGAACATGGAAGTCGTGGAGCACGTGGCCGATCCGCAGCTTTACCTGAATGCCTGCCATGCGCTGCTGAGACCCGGCGGTTTGCACATCTGCTCCACGATCAATCGCAATGCCAAGAGTTTTGCCATGGCCATCGTCGGCGCAGAATATGTGATGCGCTGGCTGCCCAAGGGCACACATGAGTGGAAGAAGTTCATCACGCCAGACGAGCTTTATGGATTTATCCGGCAGGCAGGTATGGATCCGGTGGATCGCAAGGGCTTTGTCTTCAACCCGGTGACATGGGGTTGGAAGCTGTCGGATCGGGACCTTTCGGTGAACTATGTGACGGCCGCGCTGAAACCGGAGTGAGGTCGTTTCGCCGCGCTGACGCGCGTCGACCGGCTGGGGGCTGTGCCCACAGACCCCCTTTTGAGTATTTTTGAAACAGAGAAACCAGAGGTGGCGTCAACCCTCGAGGCGGACGCGAAGCTCACGGAGGACGGGAAGGGCAGCGCGGACCTTGTCTGTGCCGAGATCTGCCATGACCTCGTCAATCATTGGGGTGATCGCTGCGAGCGCCGCATCGCGGGCGGATTTGCCCGCGGGCGAGATCGAGACCATCTTGCGGCGCGCATCATCCCAATCGGGTCGAATGTGCACGTAACCGGCGATTTCCAGTTTCAAGAGCGTATTGGTCATCGCCCCACGCGTGACATGGAACGCGCGGGCGAGTTGCGACGGGCTTTTCTCGCCGCCTCGGGCCAATTGGTTGAGGACAGAGAAATGCGAGATCTCCATCCGATTCGGCAGCACCTTGGTCAGCCGGGCACGCAGGAGTTGATCTGCCGTCAGCAATTCACTGAAGAGTGAAATCGCAAGGTTGCTGGTGTCGCTCATGTCGAACCGCCGAAGGTCGGGTCCTCAAAGCCGCGGACACGGGTCAACGGGGGCATCTTGCGACGCCACTGAGCCAACTGTGTCCGGTTGAGTCCAGCACCGAGCGCAACTGGCGCCGTGCCGGCGTCGACAGGGGCTTCGCGACAGGGCGACAGAGGAATTCTGGTGCCTTCGGCTTGCGCACGGACCTGCAAAGCGGCGCTAAGGCCGACGTCGTTCTCTTTGGGCGCGTCCAGAGACGCTACAGGGATGAGCGCGGCGCGCATCACCCGGCCAACAGCGGGTCCAGCTTGCCCTGCTGTTCCAGCGCCGCCAGATCATCATAGCCGCCCACGTGGATTTCACCGATGAAGATCTGCGGCACGGTGTGGCGGCCATTGGCACGGTCCATCATCTCGGACCGGCGACCCGGTTCTGCAAGGATATTGACCTCGGAGAACTGCACACCCTTGGAGGACAGCAGGCGCTTGGCCGCGTGACAGAACCCACAAAGCGGGGAGGAATAGATCTCGACTGATGGCATGGTGCACTCCTTTGGGGCGGTTGGCCCGTCGAGGGTAGACTTAGGGATCTTTGGCGGCGCGCGCCAGCACCGTGACGCAAACCTCTGATGCGCCTGCTGCAAGACAGGCCTCCGCGGCGGCGGCGAGCGTCGCGCCGGAGGTCATCACATCATCCACCAGCAAGACCCGTCGTCCCTGCACCATCTCTGTGCGCCAGGACGACACCGCGATGCGGCCCGCGAGCGTTTCGAACCGTTCTTCGCGCGATTTGCCTTCCAGCCGCGGAGTGGATTCGAACCGTTCCAGAGCATCCGGACACCAGTCGAGGCCCAGTTCCCCGGCGAGTGCCTCTGCCAGAAGGGCGGCCTGATTGAAACGGCGCGCCATGTGGCGGTGCAGATGCAGCGGAATCGGAACCACCAGCGTGTCGGGTACGGCAAGATCCCGCGCGACGCGCGCCATCCAGAGCGCCGCGGGGCGGGCAATGTCGTGACGATCCCCGTGCTTCAGACCCAGAACCAACCGGCGCGCCTTGTCCTTGTAGAGCAAGGCCGCACGGCCATGCCGCCACGGACGTGGAGTCGTCAGGCATTCGTCGCAGTGCTCAGCCGTGTCCGATTGACCGGGCAGCGGCACACCGCAAAGATCGCAGGCCAGCCCGGCGACAAAAGGCGTGTCGCGCCAGCAATCGGTGCACAGGCCGAAATCCGTCTCAACGAGACCACCGCAGGACAGGCAGCGTGGCGGATAGACAAGCTGCACAAGCGTTTGCATCCCGGCCGCCCAGATCCTATCTGCTCGCATATGACTTCGCCCCCAAGATTGACCGACCGCCGCGCCTTGACCCGCAACCGCGCCCGCGCAGATCGCAGCGCGCTGTTCCTGCATGAGGCCGCGCGCGATGACGCCGAAGATCGGCTAACAATGGTTAACAGAGGGTTTACAAACCCGGCGATCGTGACACCTTTTTCGGACATCTGGCGGGATTGGCGTGGCGACGCGCTTTGTGTGGATGACAGCGATGTGCTGGGTTTGACGCCGGGCGCGCATGACCTCGTGATCCACGCCATGTGCCTGCACTGGGCCGATGACCCGGTGGGCCAGCTGATCCAGTGTCGGCATGCGCTGCGACCTGACGGGCTCTTGCTGGTGTTCACGCTGGGGGGCCAGACGCTGTCCGAACTGCGCGCGACGCTGGGCGAGGCCGAAGTCGCCGTGACAGGCGGTCTGTCGCCTCGTGTGGCGCCCATGGCGGATATTCGCGACCTTGGCGCGCTGATGCAACGCGCGGGTCTGGCCCTGCCGGTGGCGGACAGCGATGTTCTGACCGTCGAATACCAGAGCGCCCTGCACCTGATGCGGGACCTGCGTGCCATGGGCGAGGGCAACGCGTTGCATGACCGCGTGCGGCATCTTACCCGGCGCAGCCTGATGCTGACAGCCACAGAGCTTTATTCCCGGAACTTCACGGCGCAGACCGGGCGCGTGACCGCCGGATTCGAGATCATCACGCTGACCGGCTGGGCCCCCGATGCGAGCCAGCCACAGCCATTGCGCCCCGGATCCGCCGGTCAGAGGCTGTCTGAAGCGCTGGGAACCACCGAAACACCGTTGAAAGATTGACCCATGCGAAAAACGCGATAGGTACCCCGAGAACATATGGATCATAGGACTTCGCCCATGCTGGACGCCACCAAAGCCGCAGTGCAGCCGACATTTGCCCCGACCGACCACCCAAAGGTGAAGCCGGCCAAGGTCGGCATTCTGCTTGCGAACCTCGGGACGCCGGACAACCACGACTATTGGTCGATGCGCCGCTATCTGAACGAGTTCCTCAGTGACAGGCGTGTGATCGACTATTCGCCGTGGCTGTGGCAGCCGCTGCTGCAACTGGTGATCCTGACCAAGCGTCCGTTCAGCTCTGGCGAGGCCTACAAGTCGATCTGGAACGAAGAGGCGGATGAAAGCCCGCTGTTGACCATCACCAAGTCGCAGACCGCCAAGATCGCAGAGAAACTGGCGGCGGAATATGGCGATCAGGTCGAGGTGGATTTCTGCATGCGCTACGGCAACCCGTCGACAAAGTCGAAGGTGCGCGCGCTGGTGGAAAAGGGATGCCGTCGGATCCTGTTCTTCCCGCTGTACCCGCATTACGCCGGGGCCACATCTGCCACGGCAAACGATCAGTTCTTCCGCTCGCTGATGGACGAGAAATGGCAGCCGACGGCGCGCGTGGTCGACCCCTACTTCGACCATCCCTCCTATATCGAGGCACTGGCCCAGTCGATCGAGCGGGCTTATGCCAGCGCCGAGAGCCGCCCGGAGATCCTCGTGTGTTCCTATCACGGTGTGCCAAAGCGCTACCTGATGGAGGGCGATCCGTACCACTGCCAGTGCCAGAAAACCACGCGCCTCCTGCGCGAGCGTCTGGGCTGGGACAAGACGGAAATCACCACCACCTTCCAGAGTCGATTCGGCCCGGAAGAGTGGCTGCAGCCCTACACCGTTGAAGAGGTCGCCCGCCTCGCAGAGGAAGATGGCAAGAAGCACATCGCCGTCTGCGCGCCTGCCTTTTCCGCTGACTGCATCGAGACGCTCGAAGAGATCAACGAAGAGATCAAAGAGAGCTTTGAAGAGGCCGGAGGGGAAAAATTCACCTATATTCCCTGCCTCAACGACGATGCCGCGCACGTCGATGCGCTGAGCGAAGTCATCGGTGAGAACCTGTCTGGCTGGGTGCGCTAAGGGTTACTCACCCCACAAATAATGCCGCGTGACGGCACGCATGACTTCGCGTCATGCGGGAACCAAAGGGGGCACATGGTGCCCCTTTTTCGTTGGGGAACACAGGATCTCATGGCCGGTGCCGTCTGCACTGGACCCGGAATGCAAAAAAGGCGGTGCCGTCGCACCGCCTTTTCTATTCGTTCCACAGCCCGTGCGACGACGGGCTTGCTGACTATCAGTCAGCTGCGGCGGCTGCCACGATCGCGATCAGCAGCAGCGGAATCAGCAGTGCTGCGGACGACGACGACGCCTGAGTTTCTTCAACAACAACAACGGGCTCGACTTCCAGGATGACTTCGTCCTTGGCGTAGGAACCGGCCATTGCAGTCGATGCTGCTGCTGCGAAAGCGGCGGCGAGTGCGAGTTTCTTCATGTTATCCTCCAGATATTCGCCTGCCGCGGCCACAATAGGGGTAGGCAGCAGGCACCCAAGACTTACCTCGTGACTCGTTCTAAGCAGTATTTCGAAGGGTTTGCAATTGCTTCTTAACCCGTGAAATCCGCCAGTCGCCCCCTTGTGGTCAAATTAGCAACACCTGAGTGCCCACTTCGGCCATCTCGTAAAGCTGCTCGATATGCTCGTTGTAAAGCCCGATGCAGCCGTTCGAAGAACGACGTCCAATCTTGCGCGTGTCATGGGTGCCGTGGATCCGGTAATAGGTCCAGCTCAGGTGCAACGCACGGGTACCGAGGGGGTTGTCCGGCCCCGGCGGCACATAGTCCGGCCACTCCGGATTGCGCACCTTCATCGACGGGGTCGGCCGCCAGTCCGGCGACGGATCTTTCAGCGTGATCCGGGTCCGGCCACGACGCGTCAGATCATCCGTCAGCGGCACGGACGAGGGGAACAGATAGTAGCCCCCGGCCTCCGGCCAATAGTGCAGCGCGCGCGAGTCGATGTCGACGAGGACCGCGCCCTTCTTGAGGTTCTCAAAGTAGGGCTGCCAGTCCAGCGTGCGAAAGCTGGAGATGTTGCGCCGCACCGAAGTGTTGATTTCCCGCTCGAACTCCACCGTGTTACCGGTGGTCTGCGCGAGGGCGGGGGCCCCGATCATCGCAGCCGTTCCCGCCAGAAAGGCGCGACGGCCAAGCGGAGAAAGAGTGTTTCGTTGTGATTTTGCCATGGAAGAGGCTCCTGTCAGACCGTTCCTGCCTGTTCGTGCATAATATGGCGGGAAAGACGCACTCGCAATTCAAAGACTTGTCATCGCGCATACTCACGCCGATGTGGGTTTGATTGGTCGCATACTCCGCGCTAAGCGAGAAAGAAATACGAGTAGAGAGCAGCCTTATGAACCGCCGCACCTTTATTGCCCTGTCTTCCGTGGCCCTTGCCGCTGCCTGCGGCGGTGGCACTGTGCCATCGAACGGTGGTCTCGGGCCAGACGGCAAGCCCCTGCCCAAGGTTTACCGCATCAGCAATGCACAACGCGGGAAGGTCCAGTTTCGAATGCTCGATTCCGTGAACGCCCTGCGTCTCGCTTCGGGCGCGCCCAAGCTGGAGCTTGACGCGCAACTCAATGCCGCGGCGGCCACACATGCGCGCGACATGGCGGTGCAGAACCGGCCATGGCACTTTGGCTCTGACGGCTCCTCCCCCATCGACCGGGTCCGCCGCGTGGGCTACACGGGTCGGCTGGTCGGTGAAACGATCTCTGAGACCTATGAGACAGAGCTGGAAACGCTCAGCGCCTGGATGGAACAGGAAGCCACCCGCGGTGTCATCCTCGACCAGACGGCAGAGCACCTGGGCTTTTCCTGGCACCAGGAAAGCAATGGCAAGATCTGGTGGTGCATGGTCTTGGGCTCAACCGCGCAGCCTGCCAGCGCGCCGCTGCCCACGGTGCAGGCGGTTCAGGGCGGCAGCGGCCGCGCTTCCTGACCACGAGGGTGTCAGACCCGCAGGCCCACCTTACGGATTGATCTGGACGGGAGTCCCATTGCGGACCATCGCGTAGATGTCCCGCATCTCCTTGTTGGTCACGGCAACACATCCCGCGGTCCAGTCCTTGCGGTCCGGATTGCCGATATTGGGCTGCCCATGGATAAAGATGTCGCCACCCGGGCTCGCGCCCAGCGCCCGCGCCTCGGCCCTATCATGCGCGTTGGGATAGGAAATCCCGATGCTCAGATAGAACTGGCTCTCGGGGTTGCGGCGGTCGATGAGATAGTTGCCTTCGGGTGTCTTTCCATCGCCGCGCACCTTCTTGTCCCCCGTCGGCGCAAAGCCAAGATCGATGTCATAGGCTTCCAACACCTCGGAGTTGTGCAAGAGATACATGCGCCGGGCGCCCTTGTTGACCACCACCTGCGTCACCTCTGGCCCCCGGTAGGTGTAGAATTTGCCACCGCAGCCCGCCACCGCAAGTGCCATGAGCAGCAAGAGCCCAAGTTTGATCAATCGCATTCTATGTCTGCCTCGGTGCCTGTTTTCGCCCAGTATAGCGCAGCACGGCGCTGGCAGGAACGTCACGATTGCGTCAACCCTCGCGGCGCTCCGACAGGCGGGCCTCGATCGCCTCCAGCCGGGCAAGCACCTCGTCGCGGTAAGCGTCGGTCTTTACCGAATCCTCTTCCGAATGCGCGTCCTGCATGGAGTTCACGATCAGACCGACCAACAGGTTCACAACCGCAAAAGTTGTGACCATGATAAACGGCACAAAGAAGAGCCAGGCATAGGGATAGACCTCCATCACCGGGCGCACGATCCCCATCGACCAGCTTTCCAGCGTCATCACCTGAAACAGCGTATAGGCCGACAGCCCCAGATCCCCGAACCACACGGGGAAGGACGTCGAGAACAGCTTCGTCGCCATCACCGCCCCGATGTAAAAGATGATCGCCATCAGCAAGAAGACGCTGCCCATCCCCGGCAAGGCCCGAACAAAGCCCTCCACCACACGGCGCAACCGCGGTGCAACAGAGATCACCCGCAAGACGCGCAGGATCCGCAGCGCCCGCAAGACGGACAACCCCTGCCCCGCTGGCAGCAGCGAGATACCGACAATGGCAAAATCGAACAGGTTCCAGCCGTTGCGAAAGAAACCGAACCCGCGCGCGTAGAGCTTCAGCACGATTTCGGCGACAAAGATCGACAGGCAGATCTGGTCCAGTACAACGATCAACGGACCCCAATCCGCCATCACGGAGGACGACGTCTCCATCTCCAGGATCAGGGCATTGAACAGGATCACACCGATGATGGTGTTCTGGGTGCGCGGATCTTCCAGAAGCGCGTTCAGACGGTCACGAAAGGGCATGGTTCACTCGTTTAGATGCAGGGCTGCGACAAGTTCCACATGTGTCGACCAGCGGAATTGGTCAACCACTTGAACCCAGTCAAGGCGGTAGCCCGCCGCCACAAGCCGCGCGGTATCGCGCGCAAAAGTGACAGGGTTGCACGAAACATGGGCAATCCGTGGAACACGCGCCCGTGCCAATTCGCGCACCTGCGCATCTGCCCCGGCGCGCGGCGGGTCAATGACCACGCCATCAAAGCGGCTCAGCTCATCCGGCAAGAGCGGGTTGCGAAAGAGATCGCGCGCCTCGTGGGTCACATGCTTGAGCCCCTCTGCCATCCGCCAGCCATGGTCCAGTGCCTTGACCATATCCGCATCGCCTTCGACCGCATGCACACGGGCCTGCTCCGCCAGTGGCAAGGCAAAAGTACCGCATCCGGCAAACAGATCGGCGATCCGCAGGGCCCCGGACAGGGCCGCCCGGACGCGCTCCAGCAAAACGGCTTCTCCTTCTGCAGTGGCCTGCAGGAATGCCCCGGGCGGTGGCACCACTTCGGCGCGACCCATACGCTGCACCGGAGGCAAGCGCGTCATCGCCTCGCCGTCCCATGCAATGCGCGCGCAGTCATGTGCGCGGGCCAGCTCCGCCAGATCCTGACGCAGGGCTGCATCCGGCGGTTTGCCCCCCATGACAGAGACATCCAACCCCGACAGACTTTCCGTGACCTGAACGCTCAACGCCCCCTTCCGGGAACCACCCAGCACCGCCAGAGCTTCTGCAAGGGGCAAACCCGCCGCCACCTTTGGCGTCACCAAGCGACAGCCTGGAACGGCGACCAACACATCCGAGGCCTTTTGATGGAACCCGGCAAGCGCGCCCTTCTTGGTGCGCCGCGCAGAGAACCCCGCGCGACGCCGCGAGCCGGATGGTGACGTGATGCAAGGGCGAATCTCCGTCTCCAACCCCTGCGCAGCCAAAGCCCGCGCAACGACATCCTCTTTCCACCGCGCAACGAACCCATCCTCGGCGTGCTGCAACTGGCACCCGCCACAGGACTTCGCATGCCGACAAGGCGGTGAAACCCGCGCCACCACCGGGGACAGGATCCGCGGCGAGGGCATGACACCATCAATGACGACACCCTCGACCTCTTCACCCGGCAAGATCCCGGGCACATAGATCGGCCCCGGCGCGATGCCATCGCCACGATGACCCAGCCGCTCGACCGTGACGCGCCGCCCCTCGGGTGTCTCTTCCATGCTTGTGCTTCTCTGTTTCAAAAATACTCAAATCCCGACCGCCCCAAACCGGGGCGCCAGCGGTCACTCTGCCGCGTCGGTCTGCAAGAAGCCACCGGATTGCCGCGCCCAATAGCGCGCATACATCCCGTTCCGCGCCAACAGAACGTCATGCTTACCCTGCTCCACGATGCGCCCCTGCTCCAGAACCACAATCCGGTCCATCTGTGCAATGGTGCTCAGCCTGTGGGCAATGGCCAGAACGGTCTTGCCCTGCATGACGTCCTTGAGCGCGGTCTGGATCTCCGCTTCGACCTCGGAATCAAGCGCCGATGTCGCCTCGTCCAGAATCAAAACCGGCGCATCCTTCAGAATGGCCCGTGCCAGCGCGATCCGCTGCCGCTGCCCACCGGACAGTTTGACACCGCGCTCGCCCAGACGCGCCTCGTAGCCAGTGCGCCCTGACGGATCGTGCAGATCCTTGATAAACTCATGGGCAGAGGCCCGCCGCGCCGCTTCGAACACCTCTTCCTCGGTCGCTTCCGGCCGACCATAGCGGATGTTCTCCATGGCGGATCTGTTGAACATCGAGGTATCCTGCCGCACCACCGCAATCGCATCGCGCAACGCAGCCTGCGTCATGTCACGAATGTCCATGCCACCCAGCGTGATCTGGCCCTTTTCCACCTCGTGAAGACGCAGCAACAGCGACACCGCGGTGGATTTTCCGGCCCCAGATGCCCCGATCAGCGCCAGCTTTTCCCCCTCGCCAAGGGTCAGGTCGAAGCCGTCCAGCGCCGACACCATCCCCCCATAGGCAAAACCCACTTGTCGAAAATGGATCGGCCCCTTGGGGGCCTGCCCTGCCGCGTCTGGCTTGTCCGTGATCGCATGAGGCGGGGTCAGAGTGTCCAGACCGTCCTGCACTTCGCCGATGTTGGTAAAGATCGTTATCGCCACACGCCCCAGCCGGTTGGTCAGCATCGACAGGCGCGTGGTCACCATGGCCGTCATTGCGATATCCCCCGCCGACGCGCTGCCAAGGCTCCATAGATACAACGCGCCAAGGATCGATACGACGGGCAGCATCCCACCCAGCGTCATCAGCACCATGCGAAAGACCGCGGACAACTCTCCAAAATCGAGAGACCTCTGGCGGTACTGCTCCAGAGCATCGCGGGTGGCCTGATCTTCGTCGGCGTCGCGAGCAAACAGTTTGACCGTGGACATGTTCGACAGGGTGTCAACGATCTGTCCCGTCACCTGCGTACGCGCTCCAGCACGGCCTGCACTGCGCGCCTGCACCCGCGGGATAAAATACCACACCGCCAGACCGTAAAGCACAGCCCAGACGCCAAACACCGCCAGCAATCGCCCATCGATGGCCCCGATCAGGAACATGGCCCCGATGAACATCGCCAGTGAATAGACCACCACATCGCTGACTTCGATCACCAGATCCGTGAGCGACCGCGCCACCTGCAGCGCCTTCTGGCTGATCCGCCCGGCAAAATCGTTCTCAAAGAACCCCATCGCATGACCAAGCGTGTGATGATTGAGCCGCGACAGCACCAGAGGGAACAGGTTGGGGCTGAGCATCACGCCGGACACGCTGGCGTCAAAGACAAACAGGATCGGCCGCAGCACGAGAAAGAATATCAGGCCAAAGACGATCACTGGCCAGAATGGCCCCCAGAATGCCCCCGGCCCTGCCGCTGCGGCACTGTCGATCACCCAGCCGGTGAACCGTGCCGCAACAAGTTCCGACGCCCCGGTGAGAAAGGTCACGACAAAGGCCAGCGCAATCGCCCGTTCCGACCCTGTCAGCGACCAGCGCAGAAACGGCCAGAACTGAGAAGGCGGCGGGCCTTCTGCCGGCGCAAAAGCGTCAATCGCGGGCAACCAGTGACGTATCATTCCGCCGCCTCAGGATTGTTGCCAATCGCCTTGCCCGGCACTTTCCCGGCATCGTCGCCAAGAAAGCCGCCAGACTGCCGGTCCCAATAGCGCGCATAGAACCCGCGCTCCGCCAAAAGCTCTGCATGACTGCCCTGCTCGGCAATCTCGCCCGTGTCCAGAACCACGATCCGATCCATGCTGGAGATCGTCGAAAGACGGTGCGCGATGGCCAATACCGTCTTGCCTTCCATCACCCGTGTCAGCGCCGTCTGGATCGCCGCTTCGACTTCGGAATCCAAAGCCGATGTCGCCTCGTCCAGGACAAGGATTGGTGCGTCCTTCAGGATCGCGCGCGCGAGGGCGATGCGCTGCCGCTGACCGCCCGACAGCTTTACGCCGCGCTCGCCCAGAAAGGCGCCATAGCCCTGCCGCCCCATGTGGTCGCGCAACTCAAGAATGAAGTCATGCGCTTCGGCCTTTCGCGCCGCCGCGATGACCTCATCATCCGTGGCGTCGGGTCGGCCATAGCGAATGTTGTCCAGCGCGGTGCGGTTGAACATCGCCGTTTCCTGCGTGACCATACCGATGTTGGCCCGCAGGCTTTCCTGCGTGACAGAAGACACGTTCTGCCCGTCGATCTGAACGCGCCCGCTTTCGGTGTCATAGAGCCGCAAAAGCAGCGAGACGAGCGTGGATTTTCCCGCGCCAGACGCACCGACAATGGCCAGTTTCTCGCCCGGTGCGATGTCGAGGGAAATGTCATGCACGCCACCGGTCTCGCGCCCATAGGCAAACCGGACCGCGTCAAACTGGATACGTCCCTGCGGCACCTCCAGAACGGCGGCCTCCGGGTCGTCATCGATCCGGTCCGGCGGGGCAAGCGTCTGCATGCCGTCTTCGACCTCTCCCACGTGGCTGTAAATCACCATCAGGGTAAAGCTGATCCAGCCAGTCATCTGGCTCAGCCGGATGGCCACGGCACCGACGGCGGTGATTTCCCCGGGGGTCACGCCTGTGTCGCGCAGCGTGATCGCAACACCCACCAGAACCACCGGCAAAATCCCGGCGATAAAGATCAGGCCAAACCGGAACAGCGTCTGCACTTCGCCAAATCGCAGGGCGGTCTGCCGCAACTGCTCCATCGCGCCCAGCGCCTTGCCATCCTCGTGGCGGTCCCCGGCAAAAAGCTTCACCGTCTTGATGTTTGAAATCGTGTCGACGACCTGACCGGTGACCATGGCCTTTGCCTCCGCCCGCGCGGCGGACCGGGCACGGATCAGGGGCAGCATGACCCGCAGGAACAGCAGGTAGATCCCGAACCAGCCGACCAGCAACAAAAGCAGACCGGGTGCAATGGCAGACACCATGACAGCGGTTGCCAGAACCGTGGCCAGCCCAAAGGTCACGGCGTTGACCGTTTCGATCACGATCTCGGTCAGCGAGTTCGCCGCCTGCATCTTTTTCTGCGCCAGCCGTCCGGCAAAATCATTGTCAAAGAAGGTGACCGACTGACCCAACGTCCAGCGGAACATGCGCGCCATGACAAGCTTGCCGACGTTGGGTCCGATCATCACCGATTGCGTCAGCGCCAGCCCGCCAAACAGCACGGGCCGCGCCACCAGCATGATGAACATGGCAAAAAGGATCAGGTTCAGATGTTCCTGTACAAAGGAGTCTGTCGGGGTGGACACCACCGCATCGACAACCGCGCCCAGCAGGTATTGCGAGATCACTTCGGTGATCCCGGCAAGCACAGAGATCGCCACCCCCAGCCAGATGACCCGCCATCCGCCAACAAGGCACCACTGCATGAAGGCGCGCAACGTGGTCGGCGGCGCGCCACTGGCCTGCGCCTCCGTGTCGATCTGGTTTCCGGCGTTCTGAATGAAGGCCCGGTATTGCCGTAAAATCACTCTGCTGCGTCCTGATCGAGGTCTAGGAACCCGCCGGATTGGCGGGCCCAGAAGTTGGCATATAGCCCGCGTTTCTCCAAAAGCGCGTCATGGCTGCCCTCTTCGACGATCCTCCCCTGGTCCATGACAAGGATCCGGTCCATCTGGGCAATGGTCGACAGGCGGTGCGCGATGGCGATCACGGTCTTGCCCTGCATCATGCCATAGAGCGTGTCCTGGATCGCGGCCTCGACCTCGGAATCGAGCGCGCTGGTTGCTTCGTCCAGCAAGAGGATCGGCGCGTCCTTCAGCACCACACGCGCCAGAGAGACCCGCTGACGCTGCCCACCGGACAGTTTGACACCGCGCTCGCCCACATGTGCCTCATAGCCCTTGCGGCCCTCGGGATCCTCAAGGTCCAGAATGAAATCATGCGCCTGCGCCTGACCGGCCGCGGCGAGCATGTCCTCTTCAGAGGCATCGGGCCGCCCATACAGGATGTTGTCCCTCACAGAACGGTGCAGCAGCGCCGAATCCTGCTGAACCATCCCGATGTTCAGCCGCAAACTGTCCTGCGTGACCCCGGCAATATCCTGTCCATTGATCAGGATGCGTCCCTGTTCCACGTCATAGAACCGCAAGAGCAGCTTGACCAAGGTCGATTTCCCCGCGCCGGACCGGCCCACAAGCCCGACCTTTTCGCCCGGTTGGATCGTCAGAGAGATGTCATCCAGCCCGCCAGTTTCGCGCCCGTAGTGGTGCGACAGACCCTCGATGCGGATCTCGCCCTTGTCGAGCACCAGCTGCCCGGCGTCCGGACGATCGACCAGCTTCACCGGCTCGGTGATCGTCTCCATCCCTTCGGCCACGACACCGAGGTTCTGCACGAGGTTCGTCATCGCCCACATGATCCAATAGGTCATGTTGTTCAGCCGCAGCACCATGGCGAGCGCGCCGGCCACCATGCCTTCGGTCGTTTGTCCCTGCGTCCACAGCCAGACGGCCAGCCCCGCCACGGAGACAATCATCGCCCCGTTCAGGAAGGTGAGCGAGAAATCCATCGTGGTGACGATGCGCATTTCCTTCATGAAGGTCTGGCGCGCTTCCTCGATGGCCTCCTTGGCGTAGTCGATTTCCTTGTCGTGGTGCGCGAACATCTTCACCGCGTGAATATTGGTGTAGCTGTCCACAACCCGCCCGGTGATTGCGCTGCGCGCATCGGAACTGGCCTTTGAGGCGGGACCGGCACGCGTGATCGTCCAACGCATGAGCCAGAGATAGGCCACAATCCAGATCAGCAGCGGCACGATCAGCCACAGGTCAAAGCCCGACAGCATGATCACCGCACCAATCACCGTGCTGATGAAAAAGGCTGCGGCGTCCAGCACCTGAAAGGCGGCCTCTCCGGCAGCGGGGGGTGTCTGCATGATGCGGTTGGCGATGCGCCCGGCAAAGTCGTTCTCGAACCAGCCGACCGACTGCCGCAACACATGGCGGTGCGCCCGCCAGCGGATCAGCGTCCCGAGATTGGGCAGCACGGTGTTGTGCAGAAAGGCCATGTCCACACCGGCGATCAGAGTGCGCAACACGACCACCCAGAGGGCGGCAAAGGCGAACTCCATCCCGTATTCGGCGACGATGGTGTCCCGATTGCCGCTGGCCAGCAGATCAACGATCCGGGCCATGTACCAGATCAACAGCACCTCGCCCGCGGCAACCATGATCTGAAGGGTGATGGCCACCGCCATGATCTTGCGGAACGGGTACAGGTATTCGCGCAGAAACGGCCACAGCTTGCGCGGAGGTGTGTCGTCCACAGGATAAGCGGCGTAAGGATCAACGAGATTTTCGAAAAAGCGAAGCATCGGAGGGGCTCCAGAGAGCAAAAGTCGACATGATGAGAGAGCGGGGGCCAGAGCGGTCCCGCATGCGCAAGACAGGCTCAGGCGAAGCTGAACGAAATCCCGTAATGCACCATCATGCCTCCTCCGATATGAGTCGCCATTGGGATAGCGCGGAACGCGACAAAAGTCACCCCTTGGAAAATCGTTTAAGGAGAGCGGTCTTGTCCAGTGCAAAGCCGGAGGCCAGCCAGTCCGATTCGAGGGCGCGCAGGGCGGCACCCAGCGCGGGGCCAGACAGATCAGGCATCAGATCCCGCGCAACTACGGGGAAACGGGCGCCTGCGCCCAGCGCAATCTCTGCCGCGCCCTCCTCCATGGTGCCAAGGCCCCCCATGCTGTCCAAAGCTGCGCGCAGCAACCAGACGTCCCGCGCAAGCTCTGCCCCGTCACGATAGGCGATCTCTGCCAGCGGGGTCAGGGCGTTCAAGTGGTTCTGATATCGCTCCAACTGCGTGATCTGGTTTTTGGACAGCCGCAAGGCTGCACCGTCAAAGACCCCCAATGTGGCCAACCGCCGCAAAGGCGCGGGTTCGGTGCCGACTTGCACTTCACAGGCCAGAAGCGGGCCCAGCGTCATGGGATGCGCCCCCGGCAGCACCTGCGCCAACACCCCGGTCTGCGCCATCACGCTGACCGACATCAACGGATCGGGTGCCGAGAGCAGCTTGATCACTTCGACACCGATCCGTTCGCGCGAAAGCTGCGCGAGGCCGTCGACGTTCTCGGCGATTGCGGCCAGAGCATCCGCATCCATCCCGTCCGAAGGATCGCCATACCACGCAAAAAACCGAAAGAAGCGCAGGATCCGCAGGTAATCCTCGCGGATGCGGCGGGCCGGATCCTCGATAAAACGCAAGCGCCGCGCCTGCAGATCCGGCAACCCCCCCAGCGGATCGACCAGCTGGCCCATGCGATCCACGTAAAGCGCGTTCATGGTGAAATCGCGCCGCACGGCATCCTCTGCAATGTCATCGGCAAACCGCACCACGGCACGGCGGCCATCGGTCTCGACATCGGCGCGAAAGGTCGTGACCTCATGGCCAGTACCCTCTGCCACGATGGTGACCGTGCCGTGGTCAATCCCTGTCGGCACCGCCTTCAGCCCGGCGTCGCGGGCCAGTTGCATGACCCGGTCCGGGCGCGCGTCGGTGGACAGATCCACATCGCTCACCGGTGCGCCCAGCAGCGCGTTGCGCACACAGCCACCCACGGCAAAGACCTGATGCCCGGCGTCCTCCAGCACTTGCATCACCATCTGCGTGCCGTTGGCCGTCAGCCAGTTGCCGGTCACATGCGTCATGCCTGCACCCGCTCCGCGAGGCCCCGCAGCATGCGCGCCGTGGCGCCCCAGATGTAATAGGGACCGTAGGGTGCGGTGTAATAGAGGCGCCTTTGACCCCGCCAGCGACGACCCTCGATCCGAAACTGACCGGGATCCGTGACGTGGTCAAAGGGCACGAAAAACGCCTCTTCGACCTCGCCGGGTTCGGGGCGTGGTGTGAACGGCGTCGTTACAAGCCCCAGAACCGGCGTCACGAGAAAGCCGGTCACCGTCTCATGGCGCGGCAATGTGGCAAGGATCTCTACAGTCGAAGGCTCCAGCGCGACCTCTTCGCGGGCTTCGCGCAGCGCGCAGGCGATTTCATCCGCGTCGTCGGGATCCTGTTTGCCACCGGGAAAGGCAATCTGCCCCGGATGGTGCTTCAACTGACTCGACCGTTTGGTCAGCAACAGCTCCAACCCGTTGCCGCGGTCATGGAAGGCGATCAGAACACCGGCTGCGCGCAATTTGCGGCCCTCGGGCAGAACCACCTTCGGGTTGAGGTCAAAATCCGACGAAGGGGCGCTTTGCCCCTCCGCTGCACGCCGCAAAGCCGAGATCTGGTCAGCGGTCCTCATCTGCCTCGAACCCCACCGATTTCGGGTCCAGATCGTAATGCGCGCCGCAGAACTGGCAATCCGCGGTCACGCGACCATCCTCAGTGGTCATCTTTTGGATGTCCTTGGCGGAATAGATCGACAGGCTCTGGCGCACCCGATCCGCTGAACAGGTACAGCCAAAACGCACCGGTTGGCTGTCGTAGACCCGGGGCTGTTCCTCGTGAAACAGACGCACCAACAGATCCGTCGGCGGCACAGACGGGCCGATCAGTTCCAGCTCTTCAACCGTCTTGAGGTGAAGGTTCACGCGGTTCCAGTTTTCTTCGGTCTCGCCCTGCACAAGATCCTCGGCCTGCAGCAGTCCGGCCTCGCCAGAGCCGCCTTCTTGCGCAAAGGGAGACGCCTTCGGCATATGCTGAAGCATGATACCCCCGGCACGCCAGTGTTCTTCGCGCCCGCCGTCCTGCGAGCGGCCATAAGACAGCGCAAACGTGGTGGGCAGCTGTTCGGATTGCGCGAAATAGGCGGCGGCACAATCTGCAAGCCGGTCCCCCGCGATGGGCGTGATCCCCTGATAAGGCTGCATGCCAGCGCCCTGGTCTATCATGATCGCAAAATAGCCCGATCCCAATTGCTGGAACGGCGGGTCATCGGTGATGCGATCGCGGTCAAAGCTGGCATAGGCGCGGATGCGCGCCGGTTGGCCCTCTTCTTCGGGACCATAGTAATCCGTGGCAATCATCCGAACCGGCCCGTTGGTTTGAACCTGAAGGGACAGTTTCCACCGCAGTTTCACCGTTTGGCCGATCAGCGCGGTCAAAAGCGCCATCTCGGCCACCAATGCTTCGACCGGGGCGGGGTAGTCGTGCTGCTTGAGCACGCCGGACAGCACACCGTCGAGGCGCGCAACACGGCCGCGCATGTCGCAGCGGTCAAGCTGAAAGGGCAGGACGGTGTCGTCCCAAGCGAGTTTTTCACCAAAGCTCATGGGGGTTTCCTTGTGTGCCGGAGGATGGCAATAGGCGTGGATATAGATGAAAGGTGCCTAAGGAAAAAGGGGGACCGCATGACACGCCGTTTCGGAGAGGCGCCTCTTGCCGGGCAACGCTATACGCGACGTCCCGGTGTCTATGCGATTTTACCGCTTGGTCGACGGCTGCTGCTGACCCATCAGGCCGAACCGGAGCCAGAGATCCAGCTGCCCGGTGGCGGTATCGATCCCGGTGAATCCCCCCTGACGGCACTGCATCGCGAAGTGTTTGAAGAAACCGGCTGGCGGATCGCTGCACCCCGGCGGCTGGGCGCTTTTCGGCGCTTTACCTTCATGCCGGAATACGACCTCTGGGCAGAGAAGATCTGCATCATCTATACGGCGCACCCGGTGCGGCGACTTGGCCCACCATCGGAGGCGGGACACGACGTGCGCCTGTTGTCCCCAAACGCCGCGGCGCGTGAGCTTGGCAATCCCGGCGACCGCGCCTTTGTGGAACATTTTCTGCTGTAACCTTGGCGCAGACTGCCTTTGGCCGGCCTCTGGTACGCTGGTCAGAGAACGTCGAATTCCAGCAGGGCCGCAGAAACGTCATCGCCAAGCTTGTCGGAATTTTCCATCTTTGAGGTCAGGCGCCAGAACATGTCTTCCATCAGTTCAGGGCCAGAGCCATTTGCAGCCGACTCCTTGAACATCTCTGCCAAGCCCTCTTCGCCCAGCATTTCACCGCTATTCATCACGGCCTCGGTAAAACCATCCGAGTAAAGCAGCAAGAGGTCACCGGATCGCATCCGAAATTCGTGCTGGTCATAGGATACGTCGTCCACGAGACCGATCGGCAACCCGCCATCCCCGATGAATTCCGATTCCCCATTGGCCCGCAGGAGAAGCGCAGGGGAATGGCCCGCCTGAACGAGCCGGATTCGACCCGTGGCAAGATCCGCCGCAACGTAGCCCATGGTGAGATATTCCTCCACACCCGGATCGGCCGCGAGCCTCTGGTTCAGCATGCGCGCGGTGAGGCTCGGCTCTCGCATCGCGTAGAAGCGGTCAAATCGTTGTTCCAACGCGATGTTCTGTTCTGGAAACGTGCTGGACAGATAACCCGCCACGCGCGCCGTCACCATGGCAGACGTGATCCCGTGCCCGGATACATCGATGCTATAGAGACCCAGACGATCGTAACCGGGTCGGAACATGCCCACGAGGTCTCCGCCAACGTGACCGCAGGGATGCAGGAGCAGGCTGACGCGGGATGTGGCCACTTCGCAAACGCGTTCGGGCACCAGCGACTGCTGGATCGTCCGGGCCTGGCGCAGGTCATTGTCGATGGCCTGATGGATTTCGCGCAATTCATCCAGCGCATCCGACACTTCGCGGTTCTTCTCGGACAGTTGCCGTTCCATGAAGACAACCCGTTCACCTGCATTGATTCGCGCCCGTAGCTCATGGGCGTTTACCGGCTTTGTCAGGAAGTCATCCGCACCGGCATCCAGCCCCTCCGCCACATCGCCTTTCTCGCTTTTGGACGTCAGAAGAATGAAATAGCCGTAGCCATCGGTCTGTGCAGACCGGAAGGCCCGGCACAGTTCCAGCCCGTTCATGCCGGGCATCATCCAGTCTGACAGCACAAGGTCGGGAGGCGTTTCCGCAATGATGTCAACTGCTTCGTGGCCAGATTGCGCCTCCAGCACTTCGAAACCCCATCGCTTGAGCATGGAACTCATGATCTTGAGTTGCAGTCGGCTGTCGTCCACGATCAGCACGCGCTTGATCGCACCGGTCGAACGGCCAGGGCTTTCAATCTGATCGGGTTGCACGTCGTCTACCTTGCGGCTTGAGGGCTTCGGTTACGACTCTGCTACACCCTCGCTGTTAACACGATCTGAAGGATAAAAATGCGCACAATCCTCCGTCGCGCGGCGCGGATCGAAAGGAGATGTTCACACTGGCCGTATACCCAATGGCAGTGCAGGAGGTATTCACATGATAGATTGGAATCGCGTCAGCGAACTTATCGATGAAATCGGCGCAGAGGATTTCGGCGAGGTCGTCGAACTCTTTCTGGATGAGGTCGACAGTGCCATTCAGCTTCTTGCTGGCGCGGAAGGGGATCCTGTGGTCATCGAGGAACAGATGCATTTCCTCAAGGGGGCTGCCCTGAACCTCGGGTTCGAATCGCTCGCACAGCTTTGCATGAAGGGTGAAAAGGCGGCTTCTGCCGGCAGGGCCGATTTCGTCTCTGCCAACGAAGTGCGCGTGACCTATGAGGGATCGCGCGTCCAGTTCGAGGAAGGGTTGCCCAGCCGCCTCGCTGCCTGAGACGGTCCGAAACACAGAACCCGGGACCTCACTTGCCCGCTCAGATCACGAGTTGCGCCAGGATCTCATCCTCTGTGATGTCCTGATAGGTAAAGCCATGACTGTCGAGCAAGTCATACAGCCGGGCAAAACTGTCTGGCGACTTCGTCTCGATGCCAATGAGAACAGACCCAAAGTTGCGCGCCGACTTCTTGAGGTACTCGAATCGGGCGATGTCATCGTCCGGACCAAGAAAATTGAGGAAGTCCTTCAAGGCCCCCGGCCGTTGCGGCAGCCGCAGGATGAAATATTTCTTGACCCCTGCAAACCGCAACGCCCGTTCCTTGACCTCTGGCAAACGTTCGAAATCGAAATTGCCACCCGAGGTCACGCAAACCACCGTCCGCCCGCGAATACCCTGGCCCAGATCCTTCAGCGCGTCGACCGACAGGGCACCGGCAGGTTCCAGCACGATTCCCTCGACGTTCAGCATCTCCAACATCGTCGTGCAAAGCCGATCCTCCGGAATGGCAAGCGTATTGGCGAGGCCGACAGCTTTCAGGCGCTCAAACGTGCGGGCACCCAATTTGGCCACCGCGGCCCCATCGGCAAAGGTGTTCACATGCGGAAGGGCCACGGGCCGCCCCTCTGTCAGCGCCGCCCGCAAGGATGCCCCGCCCGCAGGCTCGACAAAGGTGTAAAGCGCCTCTGTCCCGAAAAACGACAGGATGCCCGCCGACAGGCCACCACCGCCAACCGGAATCACGAGATGGTCAGGGACGCGGCCCAACTGCCGCGACAGTTCCACAGCCACAGAGGCCTGCCCTTCGATCACGTCCTCGTCGTCGAACGGCGACAGGAAATGGCCACCTGCCTCGGCGCAATAGCTTTGGGCGGCGTGCAGGCAGTCATCAAAATAGTCTCCGATCAAACGGATCTCGACGTTCTCGCCACCGAACATCTCTGTCTTCTGGATCTTCTGCTGTGGCGTCGTGACGGGCATGAAGATCACCCCCCGTACGCCGAAATGCCGGCACATATAGGCCACGCCCTGCGCGTGATTGCCCGCCGAGGCGCAGACAAACAGCGCCACGTCCGGCCTTTTGCGCATCGCATTGAAAGCGCCGCGCAGCTTGTAACTGCGCACGGGGCTCAGATCTTCGCGCTTCAGCCAGACATCGGCGCCAAAGCGCTCTGACAGGTGATCATTTCGCAAAAGTGGCGTGGCGGGGAACACCGCGCGCATGGCCTCTTCGGCGGCGCGAACTTTGTCTTGGAATTCAGTCATGGGGGATAGGTGGCGCAAGCAGGCCCGCAGGGCAAGTCACCCAAGGTCCCGATCCTCGACGAATACACCGAAAAGCACGGTGAGGATCGACACGCTGACCATCGAATACACGCCGTAGGCAGGCACAAACAGAGCCACACCCACGGCCCCGAGCAGCGGCAAACCGGAGAGTGCAAACTGCACCAGCATCCAGACTGCGACCAGCACTGCAATTGCCGCCGGGGCCTTGCCCGTGGCGGTCCAGGCCTGTGACAAGGTCAGCGGTTTTTCCACCGCACCCGAGGGCAAGATGATGGAGAGCCGCATCAGAACATAGGTGATTGCAAACGAAATGATCAGGCTGACCCCCTCGAACATCAGGAACGCCGGGGACCAGAACAGATCTTCACTGACGCCGTCCTGCGCCACGCTTGAGGAAAAATACCCGGCCATCGGCAGGATCACGACGGCAAACGGCAGGGCGGCAAGCATGGACAGGATCATCAACAGCAAGAGCCGCCCGAGGTAGCCCAGCACCCGGCCAAAATGCAGCGGCGGCAGCCAGCCTTCGGGATATTCTTCGAGCAGGATGAACCGGTGCCAGTTCACCGCGATCGCCAGCACCACGACCAGAGCCAGAACAAAGACGATCAAAAGGCGCAGCACATAGCCTGCGAACCCGTCGGGGATTGTGGGATCATAGGTGCCGTCCAAGGCCGCAAGCGTCGACATTTCCGGGTACATCAGGACCCCAAAGACCAGACCCAGCCCGCACAGCGGCACCGCCGAGATCTTTGACGCCTCGAGCCAATTGGCAAAGACAACGCGTACCGCGTGCAAAAACATGCTGAGGCCCTGCATGACTTTCTCCTGATTATTGCATGACCGGGGGTAGCATGGTTGGGGATGGACGTCAAAGCCAGCGCCTTGCCCGGACCGGTGATTCCCGTTAAGGCGCAGCCGATGCACACAGGAGCCCAGACATGACCGCGCCCAAGAAAGTCGTCCTCGCTTATTCCGGCGGCCTCGACACTTCGATCATCCTGAAATGGCTGCAGACCGAATACGGCTGCGAAGTGGTCACCTTTACCGCCGATCTGGGTCAGGGCGAAGAGCTGGACCCCGCCCGCAAGAAGGCTGAACTGTTGGGCATCCCGCCAGAGAACATCTACATCGAAGATGTGCGCGAGGAATTCGTGCGCGATTTCGTCTTTCCGATGTTCCGCGCCAATGCGGTCTACGAGGGGCTCTACCTGTTGGGCACCTCCATCGCGCGGCCCCTGATTTCCAAGCGGCTGGTTGAAATCGCCGCAGAGACGGGCGCAGACGCCGTGGCACATGGCGCGACCGGCAAGGGCAATGACCAGGTCCGGTTTGAACTGTCGGCAGCCGCGCTGAACCCGGATATCAAATGCATCGCGCCCTGGCGGGAATGGGATCTGAACTCCCGCTCCTCACTGATCGCCTTTGCCGAAGAGCACCAGATCCCGATTGCCAAGGACAAGCGGGGCGAGGCGCCCTTTTCGGTCGATGCCAACCTCCTGCACACCTCGTCCGAAGGCAAAGTGCTGGAAGATCCGGCAGAAGACGCGCCCAGCTATGTCTACCAGCGCACGGTTAACCCGGAGGATGCCCCCGACACGCCGGAATTCATCGAAGTCACCTTTGAAAAAGGCGACGCCGTGGCGATCAATGGTACTACCATGAGCCCTGCGGAGATCCTGACAAAGCTCAACGAACTGGGTGGCAAGCACGGCATCGGGCGGCTGGATCTTGTCGAGGGCCGTTTTGTCGGGATGAAATCCCGCGGCATCTACGAAACACCGGGGGGCACGTTGTTGCTTGAGGCGCACCGCGGCATTGAACAGATCACGTTGGACCGTGGCGCGGCGCACCTCAAGGATGAGCTGATGCCCCGCTACGCAGAGCTGATCTACAACGGCTTCTGGTATTCGCCTGAACGTGAAATGCTGCAGGCCGCCATCGACGCAAGCCAGACCCATGTCACCGGCACCGTCCGGCTGAAGCTGTACAAGGGCATGGCGCGCACCGTGGGCCGCTGGTCAGAGCATTCGCTCTACTCGGAGGCGCATGTGACCTTTGAGGATGACGCCGGGGCCTATGACCAGAAAGACGCGGCGGGCTTTATCCAGTTGAACGCCCTGCGCCTGCGTCTGCTGGCAGCGCGCAAGCGGCGGCTGGGATGACACTGCGGATCAAGCCGGTCGCACGCGAGGATGTGCGCCCGCTGATCGCGCTGGAAACAGCGGATGACCAGGATGGGTTTGTCTCGTCCAATGCGGTGAGCCTCGCAGAGATGCATTACGAGGCCGGTGCCCATGCCTTTGCCCTGATGGCAGAGGACCGTCACGTCGGTCTCGCCCTTGTCATCGACCGGCGCAAAGACGACGACCTTGACGAAGGCGAAGATCCCAACGTGGTTTATTTCTGGCGTTTGCTGATCGACAGGAACGAACAACGCAAGGGATATGGCAGCGCCGCTGTCGATCTGATCATCGACTGGGCGCGTGACATTGGGGTGCCAAGGATGCTGATTCAGGCCGTGCCCGAAAACACCGTCGCGCTTGAACTCTATGAGAACAAGGGGTTTGTCCGCACAGGCCGCATCGTCATGGACGAAGTCGAATTGGCAAAGGTGCTGTAACATGGCCTCACGGGACGAATTCACCACGGCTCAGGCCCCTGTCTGGCGAGATGTCCTGTCAGAGATGCAGGCCGGCCAGAAGACCTCTCACTGGATCTGGTGGATCTTTCCGCAATTGCGCGTGCTTGGCCGATCCCCCCGCGCCGTGCATTTCGGGTTGGAGAGCGTGTCAGACGCGCAGGGCTTTCTCGCGCATCCGGTTCTTGGCCCGCGGCTGTTGGAGGTCACGCATATCCTGCTTGGCCATGCCGGGACAGACCCGGTCGATATCCTTGGCGACGTGGACGCCCTCAAGGTGCGCTCCTGCATGACGCTGTTCGAGGCAGTGCCGGGCGCTGACCCGGTCTTTGCCACGGTGCTTGACCGCATGTACGATGGTGCGCGCTGCCCCGTCACACGTGAAACACTCGGCCCATAGGCTCACCCTCCCTCACCATCGCGTGTGATCCGGTGACAGCCCGTTGAGGCAAGACGGCAGAGGCGTCACATTCCGATCAAACGGAGGAAAACGCCATGCAAGTGAAACAATGGGTCCTGAACCTGGTGGTTGCTGCCGCCATTGCCCTGCCGCAACAGGCTGCCGCTGATACGGATGAGATCTTTGTCGCCGGGGGCTGCTTTTGGTGCGTCGAATCGGATTTCGAGCGAGTCACAGGCGTATCCGAGGCGATCTCGGGCTACACTGGTGGATCAATCGCGGATCCGACTTACAAACAGGTGGTGCGCGGCGGTACCGGCCACTACGAGGCCGTGCGCATCATGTTCGACAGCAGCCAGGTGAACACCCGCCAGCTGTATGACATGTTCTTTCGCTCTGTGGATCCGACGGATGCCGGTGGTCAGTTCTGCGACCGCGGACAAAGCTATGCCACCGCGATCTTTGTCACCGACGCCGCTCAGCGCAAAGCGGCAGAAGCCGCAAAAGCCGAAGCAGAAAAAGCCCTGGGTCAGACCATCGTGACGCCCATTCTGGACGCTGGCGCGTTTTACGATGCCGAGGCCTATCATCAGGATTATTACAAGGGCACCAAGCGCGTGCTGACCCGTTTCGGCGCGGTCCGTCAAAGCGACGCCTACAAGCGGTATCGCAAGAGCTGTGGCCGTGATCAGCGGATCACCGAGCTTTGGGGTGATGCGGCACCCTTCACGAACTAACCTGAACGGGGATCTGTGTCAGGGGGTGTAGGCGTCCTGCACCTCTTTGAGATCGGGGATGACATCTGCGGTGCCCAGACGGGTGACCATGAGCGCCGCCGCCTTTTGCGCAAGACCAATGGCCTGCGCCATCGGCATGCCCCGATCCAGCCCTGCAAGAAGATAGCCGGTAAAGGTGTCGCCCGCGCCGGTGGTGTCGACAGGCAAGACCTTTATCGCCGGAAACGCCTGCACCACGCCGCTGTCCCGCTGGTGCCAACGGCATCCTTCGGCACCCAGCGTGATGATCACATCTGCGACGGGCAGGTCGCCCAGGCCTTGTCCGGTCGCTTGCTGCAATTGGCGCGCTTCGATCTCGTTCATGACAAGCAGGTCGAGCATTGGCAGCACCGCCTGCACCGCTTCCGCGTCAAAGGGCGCGGCGGCATAGGCAACGCGCATCCCCTTGGCCTGCGCCATGCGAGCCGCATCGGCCTGCAGGGTTGTCTCGTTCTGGCAAACAAAGAGATCGCCCTGCCCTGCCTCGGACAAGGCAGCCATGACCGCGCTCATGGGGATCTCCCGGTTGGCACCGGGAAAGATCACGATGCTGTTCTCGCCCAGATCATCGACATAGATGATCGCATGTCCGGTCAGGCCCGCCTGCTGGATGTGCCGCGTGTCCACGCCAAATTCCATCAGACGTGTCATGACCCATGGCTGGTCGGTTCCCACCGCCCCGATATGAACGCAGCGCGCACCCGCCCGCGCCGCGGCGACGGACATGTTCGCACCCTTCCCGCCCAGCCCCCTGTCAAAGGACCGCGTGGCGAGGGTTTCGCCCGGACCGGGCAGGTGCGGCACACGGTACACCATATCCACATTGATGGAGCCCAGATTGAAGAGCGTCACGGCATCACCTCACAGCTTGGTTTCCACACCGCAGCGCATGTGATTGCGCCCCGTTCCACCGGTTTACCCCACCTTGCAGGCCGCCAGAACGGCCATGTTCAGGATGTCATTCGCCGTCATCGCATTGGAGCAGATCTGGATAGAGTGGTCGACACCCGACAGAATCGGGCCAATGACCGTGGCATCCGCCATTTCTTGCATCAGTTTCACCGAGATCGAAGCAGAGTGCCGGGCCGGCACCACGAGGATATTGGCCGGACCCGTGAGGCGCTGGAAAGGGTAGGTCGCTTGCGCCGCCTCGTTCAAGGCCACATCGACCGTCATCTCACCTTCGTATTCGAAGTTCACACCGCGACGATCAAGCACCATTGGCGCCTCATGCATCTTTGTGGCGCGCTCGGACACCGGGTAGCCAAAGGTCGAAAAGCTGACAAAGGCCACACGCGGTTCCAACCCGAGATGCCGCGCCACCCCTGCGGCGCGCTCGGCGATATTGGCAAGGTCCTCTTCGTCGGGCCATTCATGCACAAGCGTGTCGGCCATCAACACGATCCGACCCTTGTGCAACAGCGCCGTCACACCGACGGCCCCATGCTGGGCATCCGCATCAAAGACGTAGTTGATCAACTGCATGACATGGGCCGATTTCCGGGTGGCGCCGGTGATCAGCCCGTCGCCATGACCATGCGCCAGCATCAACGCGGCAAAGACGTGCCGGTCCCGCGCGGCAAGCCGGTGGATGTCCTGACGGTCCATGCCTTTGCGCTGAAGGCGGGAGTAGAGCAGCTCCTTGTAGGTCTCAAGGTGTCGGGTGTTGGCGGCATTGACCACTTCAAGTTCGCGCACGGCATCCGCAAGACCCGCCTCTTCGAGCTTTTGTTTCACATCGGCGTCGCGGCCAACCACCAGCGCCTTGCCCAGACCAGAGCGTTGATACATCACCGCGGCGCGCAGCACGCGGGGGTCATCCCCTTCGGCAAAGATCATCCGCGCCTGCGCCGACCGCGCGCGTGCGTTGATCGACCGCAGGATGGATGCGGTCGGATCCATGCGCCCTTTCAGACGGTGTTCATAGGCTTCCATGTCCACGATGGGCCGCCGGGCAGCGCCAGTGGCCATGCCCGCCTTGGCCACGGCAGGCGGAATGCGGTGGATGAGACGCGGATCGAAAGGCGTGGGAATGATGTAATCCCGGCCAAAGGTCAGGTTCTTGCCGTAAGCCAGCGCCACTTCGTCCGGGACGTCCTCACGCGCAAGATCGGCCAGCGCCTGTGCGCAAGCGATCTTCATCTCGTCGTTGATCGCGCGGGCGTGGATGTCCAATGCCCCACGAAACAGGTAGGGAAAGCCCAGCACGTTGTTGACCTGGTTCGGATAGTCCGATCGGCCCGTGGCGACGATGGCGTCGACCCGCACCTCATGGGCCTCTTCTGGCGTGATCTCGGGATCGGGATTGGCCATGGCAAAGATCACCGGGTTATCGGCCATGCTGGCGACCATATCCTGCGTGACCGCCCCCTTTGCAGACACGCCGAGGAAGACATCGGCACCCTTCATCGCATCTTCGAGGCTGCGGGCCTCTGTCATCACGGCATGGGCCGATTTCCACTGGTTCATGCCAGCCGAACGGCCCTGGTAGATCACACCCTTGGTGTCGCAGACGATGCAGTTGTTGTGCCGCGCGCCCATGGATTTCAGCAGTTCGATACAGGCGATGCCCGCCGCCCCTGCCCCGTTGAGCACGATCTTCACATCTTCGATCTTCTTGCCCGAGATCTCCAGCGCATTGAGCAAGCCCGCCGCGCAGATCACGGCGGTCCCGTGCTGGTCATCGTGAAAGACCGGGATGTCCATTTCTTCCTTGAGACGCTGCTCGATGATGAAACACTCTGGCGCTTTGATGTCTTCGAGGTTGATACCCCCAAAGGTCGGCCCCA
Source organism: Sagittula sp. (assembly GCA_042088665.1). Lineage (GTDB taxonomy): Bacteria > Pseudomonadota > Alphaproteobacteria > Rhodobacterales > Rhodobacteraceae > JBELMB01. The sequence goes on along the minus strand of JBELMB010000005.1, from coordinate 34,911 downwards.
TGAGGCGCACCGCCTGACAAAAGGCATCCGGGTCCTCGGTGTCCAGTTCAATGTCGATGGAGTTCACGTCGGCGAACCGTTTGAACAGCACCGATTTGCCCTCCATCACCGGCTTGGACCCCAGCGCACCAAGGTTGCCCAGCCCCAGAACCGCCGTCCCGTTGGAGATCACAGCGACAAGGTTGCCCTTGTTGGTGTAGTCATACGCCAGTTCGGGGTTTTCGGCGATGTCTTCGCAGGGGACCGCCACGCCGGGGGAATAGGCAAGGGACAGATCCCGCTGTGTCGTCATCGGCACGGTGGCCTGAACCTCCCACTTGCCGGGCGTCGGCTCAAGATGGAAGGCGAGCGCTTCTTCGCGGGTGAACTTCAGCTTGGACATGGGCGGGTCTCCCTGGGTCTTTTGTGGCGACCCTTTTGCGTTCTGACGTGGGGGTCGGGGTATTTGCGGGTTTTACGCCGACGGTGGCCGACTTAATGTCATGTGAAACCGCTGGGGGGAAGGTTGTTGAGCGCTAACAAATCGGCTGTCGCTGCCAATGTCACGCCAATGATGGCGCAGTACCTTGAGATCAAGGCCCAGTATCCGGACGCCCTGTTGTTCTACCGGATGGGGGATTTCTATGAATTGTTCTTCGATGACGCCGCCGCCGCGGCCGAAGCGCTGGACATTGCCCTGACCAAACGCGGCAAGCACGCAGGTGAGGACATCCCCATGTGCGGCGTCCCGGTGCATGCGGCAGAGGGATACCTGCTTACGCTGATCCGCAAGGGGTTTCGCGTGGCGGTGGGTGAACAGCTGGAATCCCCCGCAGAAGCCAAGAAACGCGGTGCAAAATCCGTGGTCAAGCGCGATGTCGTACGGCTTGTGACCCCCGGGACCCTCACAGAGGACAGCTTGCTGGAGGCGCGCCGCCACAACTTCTTATGCGCGCTGGGCGTGGTGCGGGACGATTGGGCGCTGTCCTGGACCGATATCTCCACCGGTGCCTTTCACGTCATGCCGCTGAGTCTGGCCCGGGTGGGCGCGGAACTGGCGCGGCTGTCCCCCTCCGAAGTGCTCATCTCTGACAAGGCGGAAGAGGCGCTGCGCGAGGTGCTGAACGACCTTGGTATCGATCCGACAGTGCTTGGCGCGGCCTCGTTTGAATCGAGCGCGGCGGAAAGCCGTCTGTGTTCGGTTCTCGGCGTCTCGACCCTCGCAGGATTCGGCAGTTTCGGCCGCGAAGAACTGTCGGCCATGGGCGCATTGGTCGACTACCTCGATATCACGCAAAAGGGCCGTTTGCCGCTGTTGCAGCCCCCCCGACGCGAAGCGGGCGCAAGGTTGATGCAGATCGACGCGGCGACCCGGCGCAATCTCGAACTGACGCAGGCGATGCAGGGGGGACGGGCTGGAACCTTGCTGGCCGCCATCGACCGGACCGTGACCGCTGGTGGGGGTCGCCTTCTGGAACGACGAGTCAGCACACCGTCCCGGGATCTGTCGCTGATCCGAGACCGGTTGCAGGCCGTCAATTGGGCCGTCGAGACACCGGAGGCCGACAGCCTGCGCGAGGTTCTGAAATCGGTGCCGGACGTCGAACGCGCGCTGTCCCGGCTGGGCCTCGACCGCGGTGGGCCGCGCGATCTGGCCGCCCTGCGCAACGGGATGACGCAGGCCGTGGCCTTGGCAGAACGGCTGGGTCAGATGGACTTGCCCTCCCTGATCCGGGACGCCGCACAGGGGCTGGTGGGTCAGGACAACTTGCTCGACCGGTTGGACATGGCGCTGGTCGCCGAGCCACCGCTGCGCCTGTCGGACGGGGGATTTGTTGCGCCCGGCTTTCACGCGGGCCTCGATGAGGCGCGAACGCTGCGCGACGAGGGACGCGGCGTGATCGCGGGTATGCAAAGCGATTATGCGCAGGAAACCGGCATCACCTCGCTCAAGATCAAGCACAACAACGTTCTGGGTTATTTTGTCGAAACCACAGCCGTACACGCGGAAAAGATGCACGCCCGCGCCGACCGTTTCATCCATCGGCAAACCACGGCGAACCAGGTGCGGTTCACCACCGTAGAACTGACGGATCTGGAAACGCGGATCCTGAATGCCGGAAACGAAGCGCTGGAGATCGAGCGCCGCCTCTTTGCCGACCTTCTTGCCGCCGTGCTGGACGAAGCCCCTGCCCTGTCCATTCTGGCCGGTGCGCTGGCTGAAGTTGACGTGACGCTGGGGCTTGCTGATCTGGCACGGCATCGCAACTGGTGTTTGCCAAAGGTTGACGACAGCCGCGCGTTTCACGTGACGGCGGGTCGTCACCCGGTGGTCGAAGCCGCGCTGGAGGCCAGCGGCACGCCCTTTATCGCCAATGACTGTCTGTTGACCGGCGATGGTGAGGATCCGGCGCTGTCTTTGCTGACCGGACCGAACATGGCCGGTAAATCGACCTATCTCAGACAGAACGCGCTGATCGCATTGTTGGCGCAAATCGGAAGTTTTGTGCCCGCGGATGCGGCGCATGTGGGACTGGTCAGCCAGATTTTCAGTCGGGTCGGTGCCTCGGACGATCTGGCGCGCGGGCGATCGACCTTCATGGTCGAGATGGTGGAAACCGCCGCGATCCTGAATCAGGCAGACAACAGGGCGCTGGTGATCCTCGATGAGATCGGGCGCGGCACAGCCACCTATGACGGGCTGTCCATCGCCTGGGCCACGCTGGAGCATTTGCATGATGTGAACCGCGTGCGGGGGCTGTTTGCCACACATTACCACGAATTGACCGCGCTGGCGGGCAAATTGCCCGGTGTGGTCACGGCAACAGTGGCCGTCAAGGAATGGCAAGGCGAGGTCATCTTTCTGCACGAAGTGCGCGAAGGCGCAGCGGATCGGTCTTATGGCGTGCAGGTTGCGCAGCTCGCCGGATTACCCAAGGCGGTGATCCACCGCGCGCGCGATGTTCTCAAGGCCCTTGAACAGGGTGAGCGGGAACGCACCTCACCCAAGGCGCTGATCGACGATCTGCCACTGTTTTCGGCGGCTGCCCGCGCGCCAGACCCCGACACCGCCAAAGGGACATCAGACGTCGAAGCGCGCCTCTCAGAGCTCTCTATTGACGAAATATCGCCACGAGAGGCCCTGGAGGCGCTGTATGATCTGAAAGAGCTCTTGCCCTAGGCGCTGACCTTAGCGCGCAGGTGTGGAGCTGACACCAACCTGCGCCGGCCGCAACAGACGTTCGTGCAGGAAAAATCCCTCGGTCGAGACCTGGATGATTTCACCAGCCACTGTGCCGGGCAAAGGTGCTTCGAACATGGCTTCGTGCATCTGCGGATCAAAGCGGTCGCCGACCTCCGGGGTCACACGCGTGACGCCGTGACGGTCAAAGACGTTCAGCAGCTCCTTGAGGGTCAGTTCTACCCCTTCGACCAAGGCGACAGAGGCGTTGCTGCCATCTTCCTTTGCCGCCAACAAAGCGCGGTTCAGATTGTCATAGACGGGCAAGAGATCGCGCGCGATCCGGGTGCCACCATAGGCCTGTGCCTCTTGCCGGTCTTTTGCGGCGCGCTTGCGGGCATTGTCGGCCTCCGCAAGGGCACGCATGTACTTGTCCTTGAATTCGTCGCGTTCTGCGCGCAACGAATCCACTTCCATGTCCGCCTCATCGATTTCTTCCATCGCATCGGCCAGTTCTTCTGCCTCTGCGTTGGCGATGTCGTCCAGGAAATCGTTGTCTTTTGGATCTGCCATTCTTCACCCCTGGCTGCGGTCGGCGATCAGCTTGCCGACCAGCTGCGCTGTATAATCCACGATCGGCACGATGCGCCCATAGTTGAGGCGCGTGGGCCCAATAACACCTACCGCACCGATGATCTTACGGTCTGCGTTCATATAAGGAGACACCACCAGAGAGGAACCCGAAAGTGAGAAAAGTTTGTTCTCTGAACCAATAAAAATGCGCACCCCTTCGCCTTCTTCGGTGAGATCCAGAAATTCGGCGATGTCATTCTTGCGTTCCAGATCGTCAAACAGCGAACGGATGCGGTCCAGCTCTTGTTCTGCGGCCTCATCCAGAAGGTTTGCCCTGCCCCGAACAATCAACCGCCCAGAGGAATCACCTGCCTCATCCCAGACGGCAATCCCCGAAGCGATCAGATCAGCGGCAAGGCGGTCGATTTCTCTGCGGCGAGTTTCGACCTCGGTCTGGATGACCCTGCGCAGATCCGTCAGGGTGCGTCCCTCGACAAAGGCGTTGATGAAATTGGCGGCCTCGCGCAACGCGCTGGGCGTCAGGCCGGGGGGCGGCGTAAAGACGCGGTTTTCAACATGCCCATCGGCAAAGACGATGACAACCAGCGCACGGTCCTGCGCAAGGCTCACAAAGTCGATATGTTTGAGCGGTGCCTCATGTTTGGGCGTCAGCACCAGTGAGGCCCCATGTGTCACACCGGACAGCGCAGAGCCCACCCCATCGAGCAGACTGCTCACATCGGGGCTGTTGCCGCCAACCGTCGCGTCGATCTTTTCCCGATCCGTATCGTCGAGGTCCCGCACTTCGAGCAAGCCATCGACAAACATCCGCAGGCCAAGATGCGTCGGGATCCGACCGGCACTGACATGCGGACTGTCGAGCAGCCCGAGGAATTCCAGATCCTGCATGACATTGCGAATCGTGGCCGCCGAAATCTTTTCCGACAGGGTGCGCGTCAGCGACCGGGAGCCCACCGGCTCCCCGTTGTCGAGGTATCCTTCGACCACCCTGCGAAAGATTTCGCGAGAGCGATCATTCATTTCAGCCAGCAGGCTGTTGGCCTCGGTCATGCGCGGTTCCCTTTGGCGGGAGTAAAGGGGTTGGCTTCGATACGTCAAACAGGGTTGCACTCCCCATGGTCGCCTGTCTATCCGAACAACACAAACGGGAAGGAATGACCATGCGACCGTCGGGACGAGAATTAAGCGAAATGCGACAGGTTTCAATTGAAACCGGAGTGACCAAGCACGCGGAAGGCTCGTGCATGATCAAAATGGGCGACACACATGTGCTGTGCACTGCCTCGCTCGAAGAGCGGGTGCCGCCATTTGTCAAAGGATCGGGACAAGGCTGGGTCACAGCCGAATACGGAATGTTGCCGCGCTCGACCTCCAGCCGGATGCGGCGCGAGGCGCAAGCGGGCAAACAGGGCGGCCGCACGGTCGAAATCCAGCGCCTGATCGGTCGCGCCCTGCGGGCCGGCGTGGATCGCAATGCGCTGGGCGAACGTCAGATCACTGTCGACTGTGACGTGATTCAGGCGGACGGGGGAACGCGCTGCGCCTCTATCACCGGCGGTTGGGTTGCACTGCGGATGGCAGTGAACAAGCTGATGAAGGCCGGTGACATTGTGACCGATCCGCTGATTTCCGAAGTGGCGGCGGTAAGCTGCGGTCTTTACGCAGGTCAGGCGGTGCTGGATCTCGACTATCCAGAGGATAGCGAAGCCGGTGTCGACGGAAACTTCATCCTGCGCGGCGATGGTCACCTGATCGAAGTTCAGATGAGTGCCGAGGGCACGATCTTTTCCCGTGCGCAGATGGACTCGCTCATGGACCTTGCGGAAAAAGGTGTTGGTGAGCTTGTTGCAGCACAGCGGGCAGCGCTGGCATGACGCGGGTGTTCAAGGGCGACCAACTGTTGGTCGCCACCCACAACCAGGGCAAGCTCGACGAGATGCGGCACTTGCTGGAACCCTACGGTATCTCCTGTGTGGGGGCAGCGAGCATGAACCTGCCAGAGCCCGAGGAAACCGGCACGACCTTTATCGAGAACGCCCGGATCAAGGCCCACGCCGCAGCGCAGGCAACGGGTCTTCCGGCGCTTGCGGATGATTCCGGGATAGAGATCGACGGTCTGGACAAGGCGCCCGGTGTCTATACCGCGGATTGGGCGGAAACAGAGACCGGCCGCGATTTTGTGATGGCAATGGAAAAGAGCCACAAGCTCCTGCTGGAACGGGACGCGCCGAAACCCTGGACCGCACGGTTCTGCTGCACGCTTGTACTGGCCTGGCCAGATGGCGAGGATGCCATGTTCCCCGGCGTGATGGAAGGACAGGTGGTCTGGCCCATGCGTGGCGATCAGGGCCACGGGTACGACCCGATCTTTCAGCCCGAAGGATACGAGATCACCTTTGGTGAAATGGACCGCTGGGAAAAGAACAAGATCAGCCACCGCGCGGATGCCTTCCGTAAACTGGTCGACGGCTGTTTTGCTTGAACCCTGGCAGCTAGGGGGCTTTGGCCTCTATGTGCATTGGCCTTTTTGCGAGGCCAAGTGCCCCTACTGCGACTTCAACAGCCATGTGGTCTCTGGCATTGACCAGCGACGGTGGGGTGACGCCCTGGCAAAGGAAGTCCGACGCTACGCTGCGATGACCCCGGACCGCGTGTTGGGATCGATCTTTTTTGGCGGTGGTACGCCCTCCCTGATGCAGGCCGAGACAGTGAGCACGGTGCTGGAGGCAGCGCGTGACAGTTGGGTCTGGGCCAATGACATCGAGATCACACTGGAGGCCAACCCCCGCTCTGTCGAGGCCGCACGTTTTGAGGGATATGCACGGGCAGGCGTGACCCGCGTCTCGTTGGGTGTACAGGCCTTGCGAGAGGACGACTTGCGTCAACTGGGGCGATTGCACGATGTTGACGAAGCCAAATCGGCGTTTTCACTGGCGCGGTCAGTTTTTGACCGTGTGAGTTTTGATTTGATTTACGCGCGACAGAACCAGAGTCTTGCCGCTTGGGAAGACGAGTTGCGCTCTGCCCTTGATATGGCCGCGGACCATCTGTCGCTGTACCAATTGACGATTGAACCAGGGACCGCGTTCTGGGACCGGGCCAACAAAGGTGGATTGCGCGGCCTGCCCGAAGAGGGGTTGAGCGCGGATATGTTCGAGTTGACTCAAACCATTTGCGACGAAGCCGGGATGCCAGCCTACGAGGTCTCGAACCACGCGCGTCCGGGGGCCGAGGCGCGACACAACCTCGTCTACTGGCGGTCGGGAGACTGGGTTGGCGTTGGTCCGGGGGCTCACGGGCGTATCACTCGAGAAGGGCAGCGGTTGGAAACCGTCGCCTATCGGCAGCCCGGCGCCTGGCTGAACGCGGTGGAAGCACAGAATGGTGACGAGGATGCTTCGCCCATTTCGGACCAAGATCAGGCCATCGAATACCTCATGATGGGTCTTCGTCTAAATGAAGGTGTTTCTTGGCAAAGATTACACAATATATGCGATGACGTTGTTGGGCAGACAGCGTTGAAGGACATGGCTGAGCTCGCCTTTGTTCGATCAGATGCAGAACACCTGTGGGTGACGTCCAAAGGCCGGTTGGTTTTGAATGCCGTTCTCGACCGGCTTATAAATTCCAACTAGCGAGGCATGCTCAGCAAGGCACAGAGGCTGTCCAGCTGTTCCAAGGTGTCGTAGGAAATCGAAATGCGCCCTTTGTCCTGACCCGGCTTGTGGTCAATCTTGACCTTCATTGACAGCGCAGCGCCTAGGTCGCTTTCAAGTGCCTTGGTGTCCGCGTCCTTGTCGACCTCAAATCCACCTTCGATGGGTTTTTTGCGAGGCTGCAAGCCAGGATCCGTCTTGACAAGCTTTTCTGTGTCTCGAACCGAGAGGCCTTTTTCAACGACCATCCGCGCGGCTTCTTCCGGATTTGGAGCGGTGATCAGAGCACGGGCATGACCGGCGCTCAGCGTCCCTTCGGTCACAAGCGTTTGCACAGAATCCGGCAAGTTCAGAAGACGCATAAGGTTTGCGATATGGCTTCGGCTTTTGCCCAAGGCTTCGGCAAGTTTTTCCTGTGTATGTCCAAACTTGAACATCAGCTGGCGATAGCCTGCAGCTTCTTCAATCGGGTTCAGATCGGCGCGCTGAATATTTTCGATGATCGCAACTTCGAGCACTTCTGTGTCCGAAAATTCGCGAACGAGAACGGGGACTTCGTGGAGTTGGGCAGCTTGCGCCGCACGCCACCGCCGTTCACCAGCAACGATTTCGAAACGTGTCTCTTCTTTTGGATCGGGCCGAACAATCAGCGGTTGGAGCACACCCTTCGTTCTGATCGAATTGGTCAAATCCTCAAGATGTGCTTCAGAAAAAGTACGGCGTGGCTGATCAGGGTTGGGCCGCAAATGTTCAATCGGCACCATGCGCGACAGGGCGTCCCGCTCCTCGGGCTTGGACTCCGTCAAGGGGCCGACGTCTGCCATCAGTGCCGAAAGTCCACGACCCAAGCCCCGGCGCGAGTCTTTTTTGTCTGCCATGTTGTGCCTCCAGTCTTTTGGTTACGCGGCGCGCTTTTCGTTTTTCTTTACCAATTCTTCCGCAAGAGCCCGATAGGCTGCTGCGCCCTTTGAACCGCTGTCGTAATTCAAAACAGAAAGGGCATAGGACGGTGCCTCGCTGACACGGACATTGCGTGGGATCACTGTCGAAAAGACCAGATCGCCAAGGTTTGCCCGGGCATCCGCCTCGACATGTTGAGACAGGTTGTTGCGCGCGTCGTACATCGTCAAGACGATGCCTTCGATACGCAGGTTGGGGTTGGCCGACTGACGGACCTCACGGATTGTGAGCATCAGTTGAGATAGGCCTTCGAGTGCAAAAAACTCACTCTGCAACGGAACAAGCACAGAATGCGACGCGACCATTGCGTTGACTGTGAGTAAGTTTAACGAAGGTGGGCAATCGATCAGGATCACGTCAAACCCACGGCTTTGCATTTGGTTCTGGCGCAACGCATCGTGCAGCAGAAAGCTGCGTTTTTCGTTTGAGATCAATTCGATATCCGCAGAACTGAGATCCACGGTCGACGGAATGAGAAACAGATTGGGAGTCGCTGTTTCGAGGATAACTTCGTCGAGTTCTGCTTCGTCGAGCAGCAGATCGTATGTTGTATGTTCCCGGTCCTGGGGTTCGATCCCAAGACCCGTCGATGCGTTTCCCTGCGGATCGAGATCCACGACAAGCACCTTTTGACCCCGCTCACCCAAAGCCGCACCAAGATTGATCGCAGTTGTGGTCTTTCCAACCCCGCCTTTCTGGTTGGCCACAGCAATTATTCGGGGTCTGGAAATGGGCATAGCATCAGGCATGGGAAAGGTCTCGTATGTCTAGGAGAACGGCGTTTGCGTCAGACTCACTTGTATGCGCTGTATGCGAAAATTGCCATTCGCTGGAGGCGTCTTGCAACTCTTTTTGCCAAGACTGTCCTTTTAGAAACAGGCAATGACCGTCTTTCGCCAAATGCCTGTACGCAAGGCCAAGGAGAGGCGGGAGAGGCGCCAACGCCCGCGCAGAAACGGCATCCGCATTGAGACTTTGAAGTGTTTCAATGCGCTCTGTGTGTACAACAGTCTGTAGTCCTGTTTCACGGATGACCGTCCTGAGAAACGTTGCTTTTCTCGTGTCAGATTCAACGAGGTGGGTTCTTACGTGAGGCATACGCTCTTTCATGAGAATTGCGATCACCAGTCCGGGGAAGCCGCCACCAGTGCCCAGGTCAACGTAAGTCTTTGTATCGGCGGGGATATGATTGAGGATCTGTACAGAATCTTTTGTGTGCCGCGTTTCGGCATGCTCTAAACTGCTTGCTGAGACAAGGTTGATCTTTGGTGACCATTTTCTCAGAAGACGCAGATGGGTCTCTAGAAGCTCCGATGTTTCACGTGAAACAACTGTACTAGATTGCTTTCCGACATTCATGCGACTGCAGATTTCCCCAAATGCCTCAATCTGGACAAAATTAACAGTAACCCTGTCGGCGTCATACCATCCACCCTGGAAGCTTGGGCGATCGTCTCAGGTCTGGACTGGTCCAGCTTCGATTGCAGTTCTTTTGACAAGCTGCTGACAGCGGAATAATCGAAATCACACGGGATCATAACGCCTTCATCACGCTTCAAGACGTCTATATCTCTTTGCTGGCGTGCAATGTAGCTTTCATACATGGCTTCTTTTTCAAGCTGCGCCCCTATGCTTGGCGGAACGCTAGAAAGCGTGTCGAAAACCTGTAGCAGACTTTGAAAAGAGACGTTTTTCTGTGACAGCAAATTGTATGCAGTACGTTTCTGACCATCACGACCCGGTGTCAAACCTAGAATATCGTAATCAGTTTGGGACACTGTCAAAGAATCCAGAGTTTCTTGACCAGCTTTAAGATCATCAAGCTTCTTCCTGAAAACATCCCACCGTTCTTTCGCAACACAACCCAGCGCCTCGCCGACAGGCGTCAAACGTTGATCCGCATTGTCCGCCCTCAAGGAGAGACGAAACTCCGCTCGGCTTGTGAACATCCGATAAGGTTCAGCCACACCGCGGGTCGTCAAATCGTCTATCATAACACCGATATAACTCTCGCTCCGAGGAAAGCGGATCGCATCATGGCCTAATGATGCAGCTGCCGCATTTAGACCAGCAACAAAACCTTGCGCAGCGGCTTCTTCATACCCGGTGGTTCCATTAATCTGACCAGCAAGGAACAACCCGTCCACTTCGCGCAGCGCAAGGGTCGAGTAAAGCGCCCGAGGATCCACATAGTCATACTCAATGGCATATCCCAACTGCAGGATTTTTGCTTCTTCAAGCCCCTCAATCGAAGCAACGTAGGACTCCTGTATGTCAGCCGGGAGCGACGTAGAAATGCCGTTTGGATAAACAGAGTGCGTATCTAAACCTTCCGGTTCAAGAAAGATCTGATGCGAATCCTTCTCTGAGAAGCGAACAACCTTGTCTTCTATCGAAGGGCAATATCTTGGGCCAACGCCATCAATACGCCCACCATACATCGCCGATTGATCCAGGTTTTCACGAATAATATCATGTGTTTGCGCGTTCGTATGTGTGATCCCACATGAAATTTGACGTGCAACCGGTGTCTCAGAAAGAAAGGAAAACATCACGGGGTCATCATCGCCTGGCTGAGACTCCAGTCGGGACCAGTCAATCGTCCGTCCATCAAGACGAGGTGGCGTACCAGTTTTTAACCTTCCAAGCGGCAACCCAAGCTCATCAACGCGTTGCGCGAGACGCGTCGAAGACTTATCACCCATACGGCCACCTGGTATTTGTTGATGGCCGATATGAATTACACCGCGCAAGAATGTACCGCTTGTCAAAATTACGGAACTTGCACTGATGGTTTCATCCTGAGCGGTGACGATCCCGGTAACCCGATCACCAGATAAAACAAAGTCGACAACTTCGGATTCAATGATCCACAGATTTTCTTGTGCGGCCAGCGCCTTTTGCATGCCTAATGCATACCTGGATCTATCTGCTTGCGTTCTAGGGCCCTGGACCGCGGGGCCCTTTCGCCGGTTCAACAGTCGAAACTGGATTCCAGCAAAATCTGCGACACGCCCCATGACGCCATCTAATGCATCAATTTCTCGTACGAGATGACCTTTGCCAAGTCCGCCAATTGCCGGATTGCAGGACATGACACCTAGATCTTGGACCTTTAGTGTCACAAGTGCTGTTCGTGCGCCCATCCGTGCGGCAGCTGCCGCGGCTTCAGTCCCGGCATGCCCTCCACCAATCACAATCACATCGAAGGACGATTGTTTCACGTGAAACACTCCTCATTTCCCAAGACAAAAAGACGAAAATATCTCATCCAACACATGCTCAACATCGACACGACCAAGAATGGCTTCAAGAGATCTTGAACCAGATCGAATATCTTCGCTCACAAGATCAAGATCAGGATCATCATCACTCAGTCCAACAATAGCACGGTTTAGTGAGTCATGCGCCGACTGCAAAACAGATTTATGACGTGACCGTGAAGCCAAGCCTGCAGATGCAACTCTTTCCGACAGGATGTCAAACACGGATTGTAGCAGTACAGAAACACCATCACCTGTCACCCCCGAGATCCCGCCTGACCCCTCAGAAAGATCAGACTTTGGAGCAACAACAATATCACCCGGTTGCTCTTTCAAAACGAGATCCGCACGCGATCCAGCAAGGTGAACCCGTAGGTCTGCACCAACAGCTCTTGACCGCGCCCGATCCACGCCCATCCGTTCAACAGCATCCTGAGTTTCCCTCAGACCTGCTGTATCCAAAAAAGTCACAGGCAATCCATGAACATCCATACGCACCTCGATCACATCCCGGGTTGTTCCAGGTATATCCGATGTGATTGCTGCTTCACGCCCAGCCAAATAGTTTAGAAGTGTTGATTTTCCAGCATTAGGTGCACCGACAATCGCCACTTCAAATCCATCACGAAGGCGCTCAGCGGTCTTCAGTCCGCTTAACTCGCGGGCAACGTCCTCCGCCACACCACTCAAAAGTTGACCAATCTGTTCTGACAAATCCTCTGGGATCTCTTCATCTGCAAAATCTATGGATGCTTCAAGAAACGCCAATGCACGAACAATATCCGTTCTCCACTTGGCAACCCTTTCCGAAAATGCCCCAGACAAAAGCGCAACAGCATGTTTTCGTTGAACTTCTGTTTCAGCATCGATGACATCCGCCAAAGCCTCAACCTGAGTCAGGTCCATTTTACCGTTCTGGAAAGCACGTCGTGTGAATTCTCCTGGCTCTGCAAAACGGCAGTCTTCACGGTGTTCCAGAACTGCAAGCACGGATTGAACCACAGCTCGACCACCATGCAGTTGCAGTTCTACAACCCGTTCTCCAGTGAAACTACCACCTGCATCAAATGCGACCACCAGCGCTTGATCCAGGTAACTTCCATGTTCATCACGCAAAACGCGCAATGCCATCACCCGTTCACGTGGTACATCCCCAGCGATATCGCTCAACACATCCCATGACCGAGGGCCAGAAACGCGAATTACAGCAACGCCAGCCTTACCCGGCGCCGTAGCAAGGGCAAAGATCGTCTCCACAAAGACCTCAACTGTTCATTGAATCAAAGAACTCGGAGTTCGTCTTTGTCTGTTTCAGCTTGGAAATCAGGAACTCGACAGCATCAGTGGTGCCCATGGGGTTCAGGATACGGCGCAGCACAAAGGTTTTCTGCAGGTCAATCTTGTCAACCAGCAGCTCTTCCTTCCGCGTGCCCGACTTCAAGATATCCAGCGCGGGGAAGACCCGCTTGTCCGCAACCTTGCGATCCAGAACAATCTCCGAGTTACCAGTACCCTTGAACTCTTCAAAGATAACTTCATCCATGCGGGACCCTGTATCGATCAAGGCCGTCGCAATGATCGTCAACGATCCACCTTCCTCGATGTTCCGGGCTGCACCAAAGAAGCGTTTCGGCCTTTGCAGCGCATTTGCATCCACACCACCCGTCAACACTTTACCCGACGACGGAACAACAGTGTTAAAGGCGCGACCCAAACGCGTGATCGAATCCAGCAGGATCACAACATCACGTTTGTGCTCGACCAGACGCTTTGCCTTCTCGATCACCATCTCGCTGACAGCAACGTGCCGACCCGCCGGCTCATCAAACGTCGAGGAAACAACTTCGCCTTTGACGGATCGCTGCATGTCCGTCACTTCTTCTGGCCGCTCGTCAATCAGCAGAACGATCAGGTAGCATTCAGGATGGTTCTTCTCGATCGAATTCGCGATATTCTGCAACAGAACTGTCTTACCCGTCCGCGGGGGCGCCACGATCAGGCTCCGTTGGCCCTTCCCGATGGGCGCCACGAGATCGATGATCCGCGCAGAACGGTCTCTAATCGTCGGATCTTCGATTTCCATCTTCAGACGGTCATCAGGGTAAAGCGGCGTCAGGTTATCGAAGGCAATCTTATGACGCGCCTTTTCAGGGTCTTCAAAATTGATCTTCGATACGGCCACCAAGGCAAAGTACCGTTCCTCACCGTCGGGTGCTCTCATCTCGCCTTCGATGCTGTCGCCCGTGCGCAAAGAATACTTTCGGATCATATCCGGGGACACATAGATATCATCAGGTCCTGGAAGGTAGTTTGCTTCAGGAGATCGCAGGAACCCAAACCCATCCTGCAACACTTCCAGCACACCATCGCCAAAGATGATCCAACCTTCATCGGCGCGTTCGCGGAGGATCTGAAACATCATCTCCCCCTTGCGCATGGTTGAGGCGTTCTCAATCTCCAGTTCTTCAGCCATCGCCAGAAGGGACTTGGGGCTCTTCGCCTTCAGATCAGCAAGGTTCAGTTTTTCTTCGCTCATGAATACATCCAGCAGCCCTAGATGGGCCGGTCGTCCTTTGGGATAGGGGAGAACACACTTCGGGACCGAAGTGACGTTGAGATAGTCGAGACCACCCCATCGAGTCAATGCCTCTCCGCTCTCTCTTTACCTTATATAAAGAAAGAAAAATAAAGGATTAAGAGGTGATTAGGCATGGTAACTTCTGTGGATACTTGGATTTTTCACAGGCTTGCCAACACCTTTTTGTTCTTTGGATAACTGTGAGGAAAACACAAAAATTTTCGCATAATAATGTAAAATTTAGTAATACTAATCAAAGGTTTGTAGGAGAAACACATCTCTCCGAAACCCAAGGATAACTGTGACAGAACATGGATCTCACCGGGTTTTTTGGCAGTTCCAGGTTTTCCTGTTCCACAACCGCAAAACATCTCTGATCATTCGCACAACCGCAATCTTACCCCCACGCTTGCATGTCCGGGGGTTTTTCCGCAAAACTGTCCGCAAGGCAGCCCACCCCCATATCCTCAGATTTATCCCCATGATGTCCGACCTGATCCTCGCTTCCAGCTCTGACATCCGCGCTAGGATTCTGCGCGAAGCGGGTCTTTCGGTAAAGATCGAACCTGCGCGTGTGGATGAGGACACGATAAAGGCGTCTCTCCTGGCAGAAACCGTCCCACCGCGGGATGTCGCCGATGCGCTTGCAGAGGCAAAGGCCCACAAAGTTTCGAACCGTTGGCCAGAGCACCGCGTTTTGGGATGTGACCAGGTCCTTGCCTTTGACGGGAAGATCTTGTCGAAACCGCAGACGCGCGACGCGGCAGAGAGCCAACTGCGTCTGCTGCGTGGTCAAACTCACCGGCTGTTCTCTGCTGCCGTGATGTATGAGCAGGCAAAACCTGTCTGGCGCCACATCGGAATCGCTCGTTTGACCATGCGTGGGTTTTCTGACGCTTTTTTGTCGCGCTACCTTGATCGCAACTGGCCAGACGTGGGACAGTCAGTGGGCGGGTACAAGCTTGAAAAGGAAGGGATCCGCCTTTTTTCCCAGGTTGATGGTGATCACTTCACCATTCTTGGGCTGCCCCTGCTACCCTTGTTGAATCACCTTTCGACCAATGGAATGATCGACGCATGAGCGCATCTCGAATCCCACTCGCCGCCGTGATAGGCGCCCCGGTCGGTCATTCCCGGTCCCCGCGTTTGTTCAGCCATTGGTTGCGAAAACATGGCATCCCGGGGCACTACATCCCGATCGAAGTCAGCGCTGACAAGCTCGAAGAAACGATCCGCTTCTTGCCTGAGATGGGGTTTGTCGGGCTGAATGTCACCATTCCATTCAAGGAAAAGGTGATGGAAGTCGCGGATCTGGTCTCTGACCGGGCCACTTTGATCGGTGCGGCCAATACTCTGATTTTCAGGAAAGATGGTCGTATCCACGCGGACAACACCGACGGCTATGGATTTGTGGAAAACCTGCGCCAATCGGCCCCTGACTGGGATCCGAAATCCGGGCCTGCCACGGTGCTGGGTGCCGGGGGTGCGGCGCGGGCCGTTGTTGCGTCCTTGATCGATGTGGGTGTGCCAGAAATCCGTCTGACCAACCGGACCCGGATGCGTGCGGAACAGCTTCGCAATGATTTTGGAAATCGCGTGCAGGTGCATGATTGGGTGCAAGCAGGCAATCTCATTGATGACTGCAAGACGGTGGTGAATACCACGTCGCTTGGCATGACAGGCAAGCAGGAATTGCGGGTACCATTGGATGGTATCACGTCAGACATGCTTGTGACCGATCTTGTCTACACACCGCTCCAGACGCGCCTGCTGCGCGAAGCCGAGAGTCAGGGTGCGACGGTTGTCGATGGTCTTGGCATGTTGCTTCATCAGGCCGTGCCGGGGTTTGAACGGTGGTTCGGGACCCGTCCCGAGATTGATGAAAGCACCCGCGCGGCCATTCTGCGGTGAAGATCAAACTTGGTCTCACAGGATCGATTGGCATGGGAAAATCGACCACAGCACGGCTTTTCTCGGACAAGGGCTGTGCGGTTTGGGATGCAGATGCGGCGGTACACAGGCTTTATGCGGTGGGCGGCGCGGCTGTACTGCCTATCGCCGAAGCCTTTCCCGAAGTGATCGTGGAAGGCGCTGTTTCACGTGAAGCACTCAAGCGTCGCCTTGCAGAAGACCCGGCAACTCTGTCCGTGCTCGAGGCGATCGTGCATCCGCTGGTGCGTGAGGATCGCAAGCGATTTGCGGAAACACAGGCAGAGGACATTGGGGTTTTTGACATCCCGTTGTTGTTTGAAACCAACAGTGCCGCAGAGTTCGACGCCGTGGTCTGTGTCACCATCCCGCCAGAAGAGCAAAAAGCGCGCGTCCTCGCGCGAGGTACGATGACAGAGGAGCAGTTTGACATGATCCTTGCCCGACAGATGCCAAACGTCGAAAAATGCGCGCAGGCTGACTATGTGATCGAGACTGATACACTTGAACATGCGGCTGCGCAGGTCGATGCGGTTCTGATAGATGTCGCAAGGAGGTTCAAAGATGCGTGAGATCGTTCTCGACACTGAGACAACTGGCTTTGACCCCGAACAAGGGGACCGCATCGTCGAGATCGGCGCTGTCGAGTTGTTCAATCATGTGCCGACGGGTGAAACATATCACCAGTACATCAACCCAGAACGCAGCATGCCGCAAGAAGCCTTTGAGGTGCATGGTCTTGGGGATGACTTTCTCAGGGACAAGCCGGTTTTTGCCAAGATCGTCGATGATTTCCTGACATTCATTGGTGATTCAAAACTGGTGATTCACAACGCGTCGTTTGACGTGAAGTTTCTCAATGCAGAGCTTCGCTGGACGGGTCGTTCTGTTCTGCCGAGGGATTGCGCCATCGACACATTGGACATTGCGCGCAGAAAATTTCCGGGGTCGCCTGCATCTCTGGACGCGCTGTGTCGTCGGTTCAGCATCGACAATACAGCCCGGACATTGCACGGGGCATTGTTGGACAGCGAAATTCTTGCCGAAGTGTATTTGGAGCTGATCGGTGGAAAACAACCAGATTTTGGTTTGAGCACGCAACAGAACACAACATCTGCGAGTAGCGGCGGACAAAACTGGCGTCCCATGCCGCGATCAAAGCCTTTGGCATCGCGTATCTCGGAAAAGGAAAAGGCGGCTCACGCCGCCTTTGTCGATACGCTGGGAGACAGCGCGATCTGGCTCAAGACCTGAGGTCTCAGGCGTCTGGAACAGCTGTTGCTTCGGCTTGCTGGGATGCCGCGCGGCGCTGCAGTTCCGACCGGTAAAGCGCGAGGAAATCGATGGTCTCAAGGTTGAGCGGCGGGAAGCCACCATCGCGGGACACGTCCGACACGATACGACGCACAAACGGGAACAGCATCCGCGGGCATTCGATCAGCAGGAAGGGGTGCATCTGCTCTTCGGGCACGTTTTCCACGTGGAAGACACCAGCGTAGTCCAGCTCCATGATGAAAAGAACTGCGTCAGAGCCCTTGGACTTTGACTCGATCTTCAGCTTCATCACAACTTCGAACTGGTTGTCGACGTTGCGCTTCTTGGCATCAAGGTTCACCTGCACCTGAACGTCGGGCTGTACTTCGCCAGAGACGCCCTTTTGGGACAGAATATTCTCAAAAGACAGGTCGCGGATGAACTGCGCCAGTATGTTCATCTTGGGCTGTGTGGGGGTCTGGGCGGCGCCGTTGGATTCGGCCATGGATGCATCTCCGATTGAATGGTCGGATCACCGCATATCAGCCACGGTGCCTGCGCTCAATGCCTCGTCCATCCAGAACCGGGATGATTGGCGTTCTTGTTGGTGGGCACTTCAGTAAATTCGCCCTCGATGGTCTCTGGCACCGCGGTTGGCCGTTGTGGCGGTTGTTCAGGTCGCCGCGGGTCGTGGGACGGTTGCGGGCCCATCTGAAATTTCGACACATGCACCCGTTTGCGCGCCCATTGAAACACGGCAGACCGCACCGGCGGCGCCAAAAGGGCGAATCCCACAGCATCGGTGAAGAACCCCGGTGTCAGCAAAAGCGCACCAGAGACGAGGATCATTGCCCCGTGGGCCAGCGCCTCGCTGGGGTCGCGCAGTTCAGAGAAGTTGCGGCGCAGGTTGTTCATCGCCTGAACGCCCTGGGATTTGACGAGATAAGTGCCCACGACGGCGGTGAGCACGACAATCGCAAGCGTTGGCCACAGGCCGATCAAGCCGCCGACCTGGATAAACAGGGCGATTTCGATCAAGGGCACCATCAGGAACGCCAAAAACAGCCACATATCGTTGTCCTCCGTGAATCTCGCGCCCTGTATCCACATACCTCAGGTGGGTGATGTGGACTTGTTCAGACGTGTCACCTACATAATAGCACGAACCCGATGTTTAAATGATCACCCGCACGAGGCCCCGATGAACAACCCGCTCCTCCAGCTTATTGTCCTCGCCGGCATCGCGATTTTTTTGGTGCTGCGTTTGCGCAGCGTGCTTGGCACGCGCGAAGGACACGAACGACAGGTGCAACCGGTCAAGACCAGTGACGGTCCGACGCGTCGCGATTTCGAAGTGATTGACGGTGGTCCCGATCTGGACATCACCGATCACGTGCCCGAGGACAGCCCCTCGGCCATGGCCCTTGCTGCAATGAAGCGGGTGGAACCGGATTTCTCCGTCTCTGATTTTCTTGGCGGTGCACGCGGTGCCTATGAGATGATCCTCATGGGCTTTGAACGCGGCGACATCGAGGAGCTCGAAGAGTTTCTGGCCCCGGATGTCTACCAGACCTTCACGGATGTCGTTGCCCAGCGCGAGGCGCAGGGCTTGACGATCGAAGCAGAATTTGTCGGTGTGCGTGAGCTCACCCTGACCGAAGCGACCTATCACGAAGACAGCAGTCTGGCGGAAATCACCGTGAAATACATGGGCGAGTTGACCTCGGTGGTGAAGAACGCTGAAGGCGAGATCATTGAGGGCTCTGCCACCGCGGTGAAGCGGCAGAAGGACGTCTGGACCTATGCGCGCAACATGGGCAGTGACGATCCCAACTGGCATCTGGTCGCCACTGACGCATGATCCGCCATGTCGTTGCGCTGGTTTTGTCGGTATTCCCTCTAATGGGTGCGGCGAGCGACAAGGCGGAAGTGACCTACTCCGTTTTGGAATACGCGGATCTCTCCGGCTGGGAGAGTGACAACCATCAAAGCGCCTTAACCGTTTTTCAGAATACCTGCCGGGACATGGATGATCCCGACTGGACTGCGCTGTGCCGCGTCGCCTTTGAAGCGGGCGATGCGAAGGAATTCTTTGAACTGTTCTTTCGTCCGGTGCTGATCCGTGACGGCAATTCAGGACTGTTCACCGGATACTTCGAACCAGAACTGGACGGGTCACGTACCCGTTACGGCCCCTATCAATACCCCGTGTACCAGATGCCGCCGGAAGCACGCGCCAATCGACCCTGGATGACCCGGCGGCAGATCCTGACCTCTGGTGTGATGGAAAACCGCGGGCTGGAAATCGCCTGGGTCGACGATCCGGTAGAGCTGTTCTTCCTGCAAATTCAGGGATCCGGGCGCATTCGCCTGCCGGATGGCTCGTTTCTGCGTGTTGGATATGGTGGTGCCAATGGGCATGACTACCGCTCCATCGGTCAAGAGCTGGTGCGGCGCGGCACCTATAACGCCCATCAGGTCTCTGCCCAGGTGATCAAGAACTGGGTGCGGCGCAATCCTGTAGAGGGGCAAGAGCTGTTGTACCACAACGGCTCTTACGTGTTTTTCCGCGAAGTGAGCGAAGTGCCCGCAGATCGCGGACCCCTTGGCGCAATGAACCGGTCGATCACGGCGATGCGTTCAATCGCTGTCGATCCCGCCTTTATCCCCTTGGGGGCTCCCGTCTGGATCGAAAAGCAGGGTCGCAGCCCGATGGAACGTCTGATGATTGCGCAGGACACCGGGTCAGCGATCAAGGGCGCGCAGCGTGCAGATATCTTCATCGGCACAGGTGAGGATGCTGGTCGCATCGCAGGCCGCATCAAGGATTCCGGGCGGGTTGTCGTGCTATTGCCGATCCAGCGGGCCTTTGCCCTGCTGACGGATTGGAGCCAATGACGCGACGAAACCTGCGGCCGGAGGATCTGGAACTCTGGACGCAGGTCGCTCGCAGCACTGACCCCTTGCCAGAGACCCTGCAACGGCAGGTGCGGGCACCTGTGGACCCTGCTTTTCCGACGGCTCCGAAGCAGACAGAAATAACGCCTTTGCCGTCATTTGACTTGGGCGCGCGCGCCACCAAGCGGACAGAGACTCACGTCTTTCCTCAGACCACCGCAGATCGTCTGCATCAGGCGCCGGTCCAGATGGACGCCAAGGCTTACCAAAGGCTCAAGCGTGGAAAACTCGTGCCAGACGCGCGGATCGATCTGCATGGAAAAACGCTGGATCAGGCACATCCATCCCTGACCCGCTTTATACTGACCTCGCAGGCGCGGGGGTTTCGCCTTGTCCTTGTCATCACTGGCAAAGGAAGCCGCGAAGACCCCTATGACCCCATGCCAAGGCGACGGGGCGTGCTGAAGACGCAGGTCCCGCAATGGCTGCGGTTGCAGCCGCTCGCCGGTGCCGTGTTGCAGATATCCGAGGCGCATCTGAAACACGGTGGGGCAGGGGCCTACTATGTTTACCTCCGGCGTCTACGCGGCGGGTGACAGATCGCGGGCCGCACGATGCACTCCGATCCACATCAGGGCCGTTGCGAACAGGAAGAAGCAGGCAAAGCCCATGTATTGGCTTTCCAGAGAGTATCCCCGCTCGATCAGCGATCCGGTGAGCCATGGGCCCAAGGCGGATCCCAGGACCATGATTGCCGCTGCCATTGCCTTGATGGCGCCGATGTTCCGAGTGCCGTAGAATTCTGCCCAGAAGGCATTTGGCAAAGTGGCGTTGGCCCCCGCGCTCAGCGCAAGAAAGCCCAACCCCAATGCAGCCACGACCAATGTGTCACCATAAGAAAACAGCATGAAGCCGACCACCATCGGCAGTTGATACCACGGAATCAAACGTGGCGTTCCAAAGCGATCCAGAAGCCAACCGGACACCAGCATCGTCCCAACGGCCAGCGCTGTGTAGAGGGGGAAAAGCGCCACAAGCTCCAGATGGGACCAGCCCTTGATCTGTGCAAAATGAACCTGAAAAAAGAAGAAGGCCGTGTTGAAGGCAGATGGCCCCAGCAAGGCGGGGATCATCAACCAGAACAGCCAATGTTTCAGAACATCTTTGCGGGTCCAGTGACGGCTGCGCATGCCCTCCGCTTGTGAAACCTCTGCCTGCCCCTGGGGCGTGCGTTCCTCACGCAGCAAGCGCGTCAGGATTGGCACGGCCAAAACAGCGATCAGCGCTGCGCCGATCCAGAGAAACCGCCAATCGACAAAGATCATCAGGCTGACAAAGATCAATGGCAGCGTTGCTTCCCCGATGGAGAAGCCGAGCGTGGCAATGGACAGGGCCTTGCCGCGTGTCGCGATGAACCAGCGTGACATGGAAACGACGGCCACGTGGCTGGTCATGCCTTGCCCGGCAAAACGGAGGCCAAAGATCGCCAGTGGCATGAGCACGGCCCAAGTGTTGAATGCCATGAAAAGACAGGCCCCGGCCAACAGGCACAAAACAACGCCGCCAATCACCCGGGTGAGAAAGACATCCGTGAGCGCCCCGGCCCAGATCATTACGACGGCTGATGCGGCTGTGCCAACGCCATAGGCCCATGCCCAGTCTTCCAGCGACATGCCGAAATCGGCCTGAATCTTTCCGGCGAAAATCGAAATGAAGAACGTCTGCCCAAAGCTGGACAAGAAGGTCAAAAGAATCCCAGCGCTCAACCAGCGCAGGTTTTCGACGAAAAACCGATAGGTGGCCATGATTTGGCTGTGTCCTGTGCTTGGGGCGGCGGGCATTTGGACATTGATCCAAAAGTCCTATCACAATTCTGTCGGCAACTATTGTTGACAGTTGCCCGGCTGAGCTAAGTTCCACCAAGGTAACTCTTGGAGGAGAACACCTATGACATTCAAGATCGCATTGGCCTTTGGCGCCACTTTCCTCGCAACCTCCGCCTTTGCTGACGGTCACCTGGGCAGCGGCGACCCCGCCGCCGGTGAAAAAGGCTTCAATCGCTGCAAGTCCTGCCACATGGTCGCAAGCGCGGACGAGACCTTTGTCAAAGGCGGCAAGACGGGCCCAAACCTTTACGGCGTGATCGGCCGTCAGGCAGGCACCTCTGATGGTTTCCGCTACGGCGATTCCATCGTAGCCGCTGGCGAGGCGGGTCTCGTCTGGGACGAAGAGAACTTCCTTGAGTATGTGATGGACCCGAAAAAATTCCTCGCGACCTATCTGGATGATCCCAAGGCACGCTCGAAGATGTCCTTCAAGCTGCGCAAGGGTGGCGAAGATATCTACTCGTACCTGGCTTCTGTCGCGCCTGCGCCCGAGTCCTGAGTTTCGGATACCTGTCGCACGACCCCAGAGCGCGCCGTCACTGGCGCGCTTTTTCTTTTGCCTGGCGCGGTTGGATCAACCGACCCATGGCGTAAGAAGCTGGCGCTTTGTCAAACGGCGCAGGTCAGAGGTTGTTGGTTTGGGCCGTGATGCCAAGCACCGCACCAATCAGGCCAAAGATCGTGCGCGCGGAGGTCACCGGGCTTTCGGTGGCGAGGATGGTATCGCCGGGTGCGATCTGAAACTTGCGGGCGGCGAAAAGACCATCTGCGCTGGTCAGATCAAAGGTGAACACCACGTGCTGCATACCCGGGCCAGTGCCATCGGCCTTGAGGTATTTGTAGCCGTACTCCCTCAAGACCAACACGCCCTTTGGGTCTGCGCGGGTGTCGTTGATCCCGCCCATCAATGACATTGCCTCGATCGCCGTGAGGTGATCCTTGGGGAAATAGATCAGGTTCTCGATCCCGGAGGCGCCAAGCGCGGTAAAACTCCGGTCGTCTTCCTCGACGATGATCGTATCGCGGGGATGCAGCAGCGCGTTGCGGGATCCATCGGAAAAGAGCGTCTTGGCCGAGATCTCATAGGTTTTGGATCCACGGATCAGGCGCACCCGCGGATTGCGCAGATCATTGGGAATGCCACCAGCATCGGCCAGCAGGCTGAGCACCTTGTAGTTGCGCGAGGGCAGGGGGTAGGCGCCTGGTTTTGCCACGCCACCCACGGCGTCCACCGCGTGGTCACGTCCCTGTGTCAGGCTCACTTGCACCTGTGCGGATGGCACGATCTCTTCGAGGCGGCGTTGGATCTTGGCCCGTGCGCCCGATGCCGTCAGTCCGCGGATCCCAATTGCATTCACATAGGGCAGAAAGATCGACCCCTGCGTATTGACCTCTACACCTGTGATTTGTGTGAACTTCTGGTCCGCGCCGGTCAGAAGAGAGTTTTCCTGGCTGTCCCAGATCGTGATATCCAGCTTGTCGCCTGTGCGAATGACAGAGGCATTGCTGCCAGAGGTGGTCTGAGGCCAGTGTGCATGATGGTAGTAGACTTTGCCGGGCCACGCCGCGATCGAAGAGATATTGGCGCGAGTGACGGGAATCACCTGAAAGTTCGGATCTTCCGCTGTCTGTTCGTTCACGATTTCAGATTGAATTGCTGCTCCGCGCGGCAAGCTGCAGGCAGTCAGCACGAGGCTTGCCATCAGAACAAAGACTATGCGCAGCAGTGTCGTCACGCCGACCCCCAAGACCGGTTCTTGTCGTCATTCTAGTCGGTTTGTACTCTGCTAGACAATTCGCATTGTGAAAGAAAGCCATGAATGGGGCGCACCGTGTCTCAACCTCCTCACTTGCCGCGTGTTTTGCTGCTGGGCGCCAGTGGAAAACTGGGTCGTATGTTGCGTGCGATCTGGTCAGATCAGCCCCCGGGAGTCGACGTGATCCCGGTGTTTCGCGGATCGGTTCCGCAGACGGGTGGTGTGGCATGGGCGCCGGGTGCGCCGTTTCCAGATGTGGGACAGGTCACCGGCATTCTGGCGCTATGGGGTCAGGCACGTGGGGATGCCGCGGCGTTGCAAGTGAACACGGATCTGGCGATGGCGGCGCAACATCTGGCGCGAGAGCTGGGCGCCGATTGTGTTGTGCACTGTTCGTCGCAGGCGGTGTACACCCCGTTGCCCGGGTTGCTTGGCGAAAACAGTGCTATCGATGGTCCAACCGCCTATGGTCACGCCAAGCGCAAGATGGAGAGCGCGATTTCGCACGAACTGTCCTTGCATCGGGATGACCCGCGCACGGTTGTGTTTCGGATGGGCAATGTGGCAGGAGCCGACAGCCTTTTTGGCAATCTAAAGCCCGGAGGCGATGTGACCCTTGACCGTTTTGCCAATGGCCGTGGGCCAGAACGTTGCTACCTCTCACCCCACGATCTTGCGACTGCATTGGAGCATACGTTGAAAAACCACGCGATGCAGGGCTGTTACAACCTTTCTGCGCCGGAACTCACATCCATGCAGGATGTAACGGCGGCCGCAGGTGGCACCGTGACATGGGTTGATGCGCCTGAGGGCGCCTTGCAAAGACTGCATCTGGATACAGCCCGGTTGACCCGGATCTGCCCGGAGCTGACCTTCACGTCTGATCCGGCTGAACTGGTGAGCAGCGCGCGGCGCACCGGGATCTGGCCGTGAACCGATCGCTTATCCGCGTGCTGGATGTCGTCTACGCCCTTGGTTTGAGTATTCTTCTTTCCCCACTGCTTGTCGGTGTGACTTTGATTGTGTGGCTCCGAGACGGTCGTCCGATCTTTTACCGATCTGAACGGATGCATAACGCGACCACAGGTTTCACCCTGTGGAAGTTTCGCACGATGAAGGCGGTCGCCGGGGATTCAGGTGTCTCCGGTGGTGACAAGGCGGATCGAATCACAAGGATCGGAGCGTGGTTGCGTCGCTCCCGGCTCGATGAGTTGCCACAGCTTTGGAACATTCTGCGCGGTGACATCGGCTTTGTGGGTCCAAGGCCACCTCTGCGCCGCTATGTCGAACTGTTCCCGGACCTGTATGCGCAGGTGCTCAAGGAGCGACCCGGTGTTACTGGCATGGCATCCATGGCGTTTCACGCGACCGAGGCGCGGTTGCTTTCTGAGACGAAAAGCGCGGCAGAGACCGAAGATGTGTATTGTCGGCGCTGCATTCCGCGCAAGGCTCGTCTTGATCTCCTGTATGCCCGGCGGCGCACGGTTTGCAGCGATATGAGGTTGATGTTTGCCACAGTTTTTTCCTCTGTGTCCATGCATGATCGCGCTTTGAAAAAGCACCGGACGGGTGGGCCCAACAGAACGCAGAATGATGAAGGGTAGGGTGGTGTGTTAACCATTTGCCCGGTGTCGATGGGCCGAGACAACGCATCACAATTGTCCTTCAATCGCGAAAACAGCGTTTAAAATATGACAGATGACTGTGAGTTTGAATGCTGGAAGGTCATGGGGGGCCTTCCAGTGCTCGGTCCAATTTTAACGAAGGTCCACGTTTCATTAATCCAACCGTAAGGCGCCCTCGGATACCTCTGCTCTTGGTGGGAGAAAGGTGGGTACGATGAGTGGCGATGGCAATATTGCCCCTATTATCATCAAGCGGAAAAAGGTTGTCGCAGCCGAGGGGCACCATGGTGGCGCGTGGAAGGTTGCCTATGCGGACTTTGTGACCGCGATGATGGCCTTTTTCATGTTGATGTGGCTGTTGAACGCAACAACCGAGAAACAGCGAAAGGGGATCGCGGATTATTTTAGTCCAACGATCGCAATGGCGCGGGTTTCTGGCGGTGGTGACGGGCCGCTTGATGGTGATTCCGTGTTTTCAGAGAATGTCTTGCCCCGGATGGGTACCGGCGCAACCAGTCTGCGACCGCAGGCCTCAACCGGAGAAAAAGGGACGTTCACGCAAGGCGAAGATCAGAACACGGACGAAGAAAATGAGGAATTCAAGAAGGTCGAGGAGGCCCTGATGGGGCTCGGTGGCGAAAGCACGGTGGCAGATCCCCTGTTGCAGCACATCGTCTCCAAGGTGACGGACGAAGGGTTGGTGATCTCGTTTGTCGACTCAGTCAATGCGCCCCTGTTCAAGAACGAAGTGGAGCCGACGCCGCTTCTTGAAGATCTTGCGCTGATCCTTGCCCATCATTCGGACATGGTCACGAACCGCGTCGCGATAGAAGGGCATACAGCCTCTTATCCCCTTGTTCTTGCAAAAGATCCGCGCTGGGATGTCTCTGGAGCGCGGGCCACTGTGTTTCGGCAATTGCTGACCTCGCAAGGCTTTGATCCCGGCCGTATTCAGCGTGTCACGGCGCTTGCCGACCGTGAACCGCTTGACCGCAATCCCATGGCCATTCGCAACAATCGGGTGGAGGTCATCTTTCTGCGAAGGCACTAGCCCAAGGCCGGTCTCGACCGGTTCGGTGGAGATTGGATTGGATTTTAGCTGTTAGCCAGCCGTTAAACCCGGACGCGTATCAGTTGTCTCGAATTTATGAGAGACAGCAGAAAGGCGTGTCCATGACAATCTCCTCATCCCTCAATGCAGGTGTGGCCGGCCTCGCGGCCAATGCGACCCGACTGGGGACGATTTCCGACAACATCGCGAATTCCGCTACCAACGGTTACAAACGGGTAGAAACCGATTTTACCGCCATGGTCATGTCCGGCAATGGAAGCAGCTATACTGCGGGCGGTGTACGTACGACCACACAACGGCTTGTCGATGAAAGCGGCGCGCTTGTCGCCACAAGCAATGCGACCGATCTCGCGGTGCGGGGAACAGGTTTCCTTCCCGTAGCGCAAGCCAGCCAGGTTCTGGGTGGCAATGGAGATCCGCAAATGTATCTGACATCGACCGGATCGTTCCGTGTCGACGCAGATGGATATCTGCGCAGTGAATCTGGCTTGATGCTGCTGGGTTGGAAGGCTGCGGCAGATGGGACGATCCCCACCAATGCCCGCGATACATCGTCTTCGCTGGAACCTGTCCAGATCGCTTTGAACCAATATCTGAGTGAACCCACCACGACGGTGACGCTTGGTGTGAACTTGCCAGCAACCGAAACGACCTTTGGTGCAGGGGGCGATCCCCTTGAACTTCCGGTGGAGTATTTTGACAACCTTGGTCGGTCGGAATCCTTTACGGTGACCTTTACACCCACTGTGCCCACCTCGGCGGGATCATCCAATGAGTGGACGATGGTGATCACGGACTCCGCCAGTGCAGGGGCGATTGTGGGTGACTACACCATTACTTTTGACAACACGCCCGCGGCTGGTGGTACGCTGGCCTCGGTAAGCGCGCCCATCTCCACCGGCGGAACATATGACGGGTCGGCTGGTTCGGTCATCGTGAACTCGGCTGGTGGTCCGATCGAGATCGCCATTGGTCAGTTGTTGACCAATGACGGCCTGACGCAACGGTCCGACGCTTTCGCACCGCTGAACATTGCCAAGGACGGTTCCCCGGCCGGAAACATGACTTCGGTCGAGATCGATGAGAACGGCTATGTCTACGCGTTCTTTGATACCGGCATCACCTCGATCATCTACCAGGTGCCTCTGGTTGACGTTCCAAACCCCAACGGAATGGTCGCCATGGACAAACAGGTCTACATGCCTTCGCCTGACAGCGGCAGCTTCTTCCTTTGGGATGCCGGGGACGGGCCGACCGGTGATATCGTGTCTTTTGCCCGTGAGGAAAGCACCACGGATGTGGCCAGCGAACTCACCGACATGATCCAGACGCAGCGAGCCTATTCGTCCAATGCCAAGGTCATCCAGACCGTGGACGAGATGCTGCAGGAAACCACTAACATCAAGCGCTGAGACATCCCGTCTCAGCCGTTCCAGGAGGTCGCTAGATGTCTCTGGCAGGTGCTCTTTACAACGCCTTCAGTGGTCTCAAGGCAAATTCGCGTGCAGCGAGTCTTGTTTCCACCAATATTTCAAACGCTACGACGGAAAGCTATGGCCGTCGAGAACTGGCTTTGTCGCCCGCTTCGGCGGGGACAACCGGCGGTGTGCGAGTCGATGGCGTCATTCGGCACTCTGATCCGGTGTTGTTTGGCGACCGCCTCTTGTCAGATGCGCAAATGTCTTTCGGATCAGACATGTACACTTTTGCCAAGAGGCTGGAATCTCTCGTTGGCGAAACCGGCAGCGTGGGCTCATTGACTGGGCGCGTGACGGCGTTCGAAAATGCATTGCTCACGGCGTCGTCTAACCCGGCTTCGACACAAAGGTTGGAACTTGTGGCGACGACGGGCAATGATCTCGCGCGTTCGTTGAACACGCTGTCCGAAGATGTTCAGGAGAGCCGTCAGGCCGCTGACACAACCATTGATGCCCAAGTCAACAAGCTGAACGCCACGATGGTCCGCCTGGACCAGATCAATGACTCTGTATTGAGCGCCGCGGCCTCCGGCGGAGAGACAGCAAGCCTTTTGGATGAGCGCCAACGTCTGCTGGACGGTGCGTCGGGTATCGTGCCCCTCAGGGTTGTTGTTCGCGAAAAGGGGGACATAGCGGTTTTTTCTCGTGGTGGCGCTGTCCTCCTGGATGGCAAACCTTTCGAGGTTGGATTTGATCGCAGCTATGCCATCGACGCGAGCATGACGCTCGCTGGGGGACAACTGAATGGTCTGACATTAAATGGAACGCCGATTGATACGTCGTCCAATGGTCTTCTGGCGGGTGGCAGCCTTGGTGCCCAGTTCGCAATACGAGACGAGGTTACTGTTGCCAGGCAAGCTGAACTTGACGGTATAGCGCGCGACTTGATCGAACGGCTTGGCCCATCTGGTCCGGATACCACATTGGGTGCCACCGATCCCGGGTTGTTTACAGACACCGGGCTGGCATTTGATCCACTGAACGAAATTGGGATATCGTCCCGGATCGCGCTGAACACGCTTGTCAGCCCGGGAACAGGTGGATCCTGGCGTCTCAGAGATGGACTTGGTGCCACCACAACCGGGCAAGTGGGGGATGCACGCCTCTTGCAAAGCATTTCCGACGCACTGACGTCTGCCTCGGTTCCCAGTTCTGGCGCTCTGCCATCCCTGTCCCGCAGCTTTGTTGATCATGTATCGGAATTTTCGTCCGCAGCTGCGGGAGAACGGGTGCGAACTGAAAACACCCATACTTTTCAAACGATTCAGAACACGACTCTAAAGGAAATCGAGCTGTCGAAAGGCGTAGACACCGATCAGGAGCTTCAGCGCCTCATGCAGATCGAACAGCACTACGCCGCAAATGCCAAGGTCATGTCGACCGTCGATCAACTGCTTGAACGGTTGATGTCTATTTAAGGAGAACTGCCATGGAAGTGGTCGGTGATATGGCCCGCACTCTGGTGCTTCGTACGAACCAGGTAAGATTACGCTCTGAAATGGACCAGCTTGCCGTCGAAGTCGCAACAGGATTTGTAAAAGATCCTGGTCAACACTTGGACGGAGATCTCACAGGTCTGCAATCTATAGACCGAACGCTTGCGCGTCTCGACACATACCGGATCAATACTACGGAAGCGACATTTCTAACTGGATCGATGCAGAATGCATTGGATGAAATCCAGGCCCGTTCGGAACTTGTATCTCAGGCGCTGATTTCCGCTGAATTGACGCCAAACGCACCGCTTCTCGCCACCATGTCTGACGATGCGGAGAATGCGTTGGGTCAAGTGCTGAACGGCCTTAATCGCAGCGTCGCAGGACGATTTCTCTTCTCAGGTACAGCGACAGACACCGGAGCCGTCCAAGACGTAAGCAGCGTCCTGAACGATGCCCGGGTGGCATTGATGGGACAAACAACCATGACCGGTGTCGAAACGGTTCTGGATACGTTCTTTGGCGCTGGAGGAACATATGAAACAACGACTTACCAAGGCGCGTCCACTGGCCTTGCGGCCATGCGATTGAGCGAAACAGAATCCGCCAATGTCGACATCCGGGCAACGGATCCAGTGTTTCGAGAAATCTTGAAGCCACTTGTCATGGCCACTTTGGCCACAGACAGCAGCCTGGGAATTTCTCAGGACGTCCAGATCGAAATGCTGACGACCGCTGGTCGAGAACTTCTGGCAGCACAACAGGATATTGTAGAAATGCGTGCAGGTCTTGGCGCGCTCGAAGCGCGAATTGAAGAAACGAGCACGCGCAATTCTGCAGAACGCACAGCAATGCAGATGGCTCGACTGGATTTGGTCGGTGCCGATCAGTACGAAACAGCGTCTCGATATGAGAATATCCGTTCTCAGCTCGAAAGCCTCTATGCCATTACGGCGCGGTCTCAGCGTCTATCTCTCGCGGAGTACCTCTAATGTTCTATAAAATTCTAATCGCACTTTCACTTTTGGTCGCAACACTATCCCCCGCCACATCCCAGTCAGTCCGAGTAAAGGATCTTGTAGAAATAGACGGCGTGCGAGCGAACGATCTCGTTGGTTACGGATTGGTTGTTGGATTGAATGGTACAGGTGATGGGCTCCGCAACTCACCGTTCACCGAAGAAATCATGTCGAATATCCTTGAACGGTTGGGAGTGAACGTTACAGGGGAACAATTCCGTCCGAGAAACGTTGCTGCAGTCATCGTTACGAGCCGTCTGCCTGCATTCGCGAGAACCGGGGGTCAGATCGACGTCACAGTATCCGCTATCGGAGATGCCAAAAGTCTCTTGGGCGGTACATTGATCATGACTCCCCTAAATGCTGCGGACGGACAGATCTATGCAGTTGCACAAGGTACAGTCATTGCTGGTGGTGTCGAAGCCGAAGGAGATGCTGCACGTGTCGTCCAAGGTGTGCCAACTGCAGGAGTTATTCCTTCGGGTGCTCGAGTAGAGCGAGAAGTACCCTTCGATTTTTCGAAACTGTCTACTCTACGTTTGGCTTTGCGAGAACCTGATTTTACAACAGCCGCCCGGATCGAAGACGTGATCAACAGAACTGTAGGCCGACGTGCAGCCACTATGCTGGATGCAGGAACAATCTCCATAGACTTACAGCGCACCGGCGCCCGGTCTCCTGCGCGCGCAATTGTAGCCATCGAAAACCTAGCTGTAGAACCTCAGCGTAGAGCTCGAGTCGTTGTTGATCAACGTTCTGGGACAATCGTCATGGGAGCGGATGTTCGCATCTCGCGTGTTGCGGTTTCACAAGGCAATCTGACGCTCAGGATCGAAGAAGCACCACTCGCGATCCAGCCAAACCCGTTCTCCGATGGATCCACCGTCATTGTGCCACGCACAGGCGCCGCGATCGAAGAGGAGCCAGGCATTGGCCTCGCAGTCGTTCCAACTGGCACCAACTTGTCAGAGGTGATTGCTGGATTGAACGCGCTGGGTGTCAGTCCAAGAGATATGATTGATATTCTAAAAAGCATAAAAGCGGCTGGTGCGCTCCATGCCGACTTTGTCGTTATGTGATGACTCTGCCGGAGTCATCTTGACAGGTCACTGCGCCAAACTTGCCCGCACAACGCAATGGGAGAGCTTAAATGCTTGGAATAATTGGCATCATAGTAATTTTTGCAATGGTCTTTGGTGGTTACCTTGCTGCAGGCGGCAAGCTGGGGATTATTCTGAAAGCCCTGCCATTTGAATTCATGATGATTGGAGGCGCCGCAGCTGGAGCGTTTCTAATAAGTAACGATGGAGCAACTGTAAAGCACACACTTAAGGATCTGGGAAAAGTATTTAAGGGAGCAAAATGGAAAAACGAGGATTATCGGGACCTACTTTGCTTGTTATTTGAGCTTATTCGATTGGCTCGACAAAATCCAGTCGCGATCGAAGAACATGTTGAATCACCTGAAGAGTCCTCAATATTTGGAAAGTATCCTCGTATCCTTGGCGATAAATACGCTATTGAGTTGATTTGCGATACAATGCGCTCAGTTTCCATGAACTATGATGATCCTCATCAGGTTGAGGAAGTTTTGGATAAAAGGCTCGAAGGGATGGAGCATCATGCATTGCATTCAAGTCATGCACTCCAATCCATGGCTGATGCTCTCCCTGCTCTAGGAATTGTTGCTGCTGTTCTCGGTGTCATAAAAACTATGGCTTCCATTGATCAGCCTCCTGAAGTTCTTGGAAAATTAATTGGTGGCGCTCTTGTTGGAACATTTTTGGGAGTTTTTCTTGCCTATGGTTTGGTTGGGCCCTTTGCAATAAAAGTGAAGGCGGTAGCAGAGGAAGACATGCACTTCTATCACCTTATACGTGAAGTTCTGGTCGCCAATTTGCATAATCATGCAACAAACATCTGTATTGAAGTGGGTAGACAGAACACACCTGGACATTTCAGACCGAGTTTTGAAGACCTAGAAGAGGCTTTGAAGTCAGTTAAACAGGAGGCAGCATGACACGAATTTTCATTTTCATTATTATGTTGTTCACGCCAATAGAATTGTCTGCAAAATCAATTACCATCAGAGGAGGCGAACATACAGACTTTACACGTCTTTCATTCGAGATAGAGGAAGACGCAGAGTGGAGAGTACGAGAGGATCAAGGTAATCAGGATAAAAAAGCCATACTACTCAGCTTCATGAAAAAGCCAATAGAAGTTGACACATCCGTTGTGTTCGATCGCATATCTAGAGACAGAGTCAAAAATATCGAGTGGACGCCACTTGGTGAAGTGGAAATAATCCTTAACTGTAATTGTCTATTTCGAACATTTTTGCACGGAAAGGCCCTCCTTGTTGTTGATATTCTCGAAAATAAACCAGGAGACACACAACCTGATAGTCCGCAAAATATCAAAGAACCTTCTCTAAAAGAGGTGGTAAACGATTTGCATGACAAGTTGACATATTTACATATTGGTCAATCTAATCAAATAGGACCGAGGACAAAAAGTAGTTTTTCTTCATTTGATCCCAATGAGCACTCGCTACCTGTTTTGTATGATAGATCACACAATACTAGAGAGATAACTGATCATTTTATGAGAGCTATTCCTTTCGAATTGGTTGAGCATATCTTGCAAGGTACATTGACGAGTACAGGGAATTCCTTGAGATCAAACCATGAAGTAGAAAATGTTCTAATTACTCAAGAAGTGACAGGAGCGCGCACAATTGACCCAACGAAACTTGATAGCTCGAGGTTCTCTTTAGTTCTGCAGGGAAATTTGAGCCAAACTGAAAGAAGTGATTTGGTCGTCGAATTTTCTGGATGTTACCCAGAAGGCCTAGTGACGATGACGAGCTGGATAGAATTAAAAGATGATCCCTTTACGGCTTATTCTCGATTAAGAGGGCAAATTTTTGGTGAGTTCGATAAATTGGATGAGCAAGTGGTTTTACGCTATGTCAAGGCTGCTATCTCTCTTGGATTTGGATACGAAGCGAGAGATGCTTTGAAGGCTATTGGTGGCTCTAAGCACCCTGAATTGAAGTCGCTTTCTTATCTTGTTGATGGACTAAATGATCCAGAAGGTTATTTTAGTGATCAGCTTGGGTGCAGCAACGAATCTTCCCTTTGGGGGTTGATAGAGAACAATGAAATCAGAAGAGGTAACACTCCAAATGTGAGAAGTATTTTATCAAGCCTTGAGAGGCTTCCTAAGACAATTAGACTAGAAATTGGCATTAAACTTATCGAGGCTGCAAATTTTCATGGCTTGGTCGATTTGTCTAGAAGTATATCTGATCGACTAGAACGTACATATGGTAGAAATAGTACTGACCTCATGACAGCTGATATAACTACGCAAGTATCGTTGGGAAATTTTGACGGCGCATCTGCGCTAATAAGTGAAGTAGCCAAAAGTGGGGCGACGAAGAATGGCGAAATTATTAATGCCATTATAAATATCGAGAACGCTCAAGAAGGGAAAGCATCAAATAGAATTGTTGAACTAGCTGAGTCACTAGCGATGGAGAGTCGAGGTGGAAAAAAGGAAGGAGAACACTGGCATTCATTTCTGTTGACGCTATTGTCTAAAAATAATTTTGCCAAAGCATATGCAGAGATTATTAATACTAAAGTCTCTGAACGAGATATAATTTTGAAAGGCAAAAATGATTTTTCCAGAAATTTGCTGGAAAAAGCGAGTGTAGTTGATTTCCTAACTTATATGGGGTTGTTAGTCAAAGATGAGGACTTCATGAATTTAGATGTTGGGATGAGGCTAAGCATGTCAAAAAAGATGTTGGAATATGGGCTCTATGAAGAAGCAATGAAAATATCAGAAGGCGTTTTAGCAAGTGAAGAATTACCAGAGGCCAAGATTGTTTTGGCAAGTGCTTTGCAAAGTCTCGATCGTAATACCGAAGCCGATGTTGTGTTAGTGGGTACTGTTGGAGACGAGGCTAGAAAACTCCAAGCAAAAATTAGACAATCAATGGGGGATCATGAACTTGCCGCGTCTATTTTTGATAGTTTTGACATGGTGGAAGATGCTAGCTATAGCTATTGGCTTGAAGGGAACTGGAAGAAACTGGAAAAAATGGGTAATACGTTGGGCAACACTGCCAACCAAATCGAAGAGTTGTCAAAGAATGAATTGGCGGCGTTGGAGTTGTCATTAGTGAAACAAGAAAACATCGTGGAAAATAGCGTGACTATGCGGAGTTCAATAACGTCACTTATTGGATCAACTCAGCTCTCTAGCGTTCCGAGTCTGCCACTTGCTACCGATTTCCCCTGATTTCATCGAGTGCATCAAGCGCG
Organism: Sagittula sp.; assembly: GCA_042088665.1. Classification (GTDB taxonomy): domain Bacteria; phylum Pseudomonadota; class Alphaproteobacteria; order Rhodobacterales; family Rhodobacteraceae; genus JBELMB01. Next base: position 9 of record JBELMB010000005.1, on the reverse strand, counting down.
CGGCGTTCG
>JBELMB010000093.1:0-19625 GCA_042088665.1 Sagittula sp. | reverse complement strand
GACGCAGGTGGAATTGCCGTGGATGCCCATCTTTTCTTCGATCTTGCCGACCGAAACGCCGTTGCGTTCGCCGAGGGACCCGTCGGCGTTGACCATGATTTTCGGCACGATAAAGAGTGAGACGCCCTTGATGCCATCCGGGCCACCGGGAATCTTCGCCAGCACAAGGTGGATCACATTGGCGCTCATGTCGTGGTCGCCGGCGGAGATAAAGATCTTCTGTCCGGTGACCTTGTAGGTGCCATCCTCCTGCGGGACGGCCTTTGTGCGCATGAGACCAAGGTCGGTGCCGCAATGCGGCTCCGTCAGGTTCATGGTGCCTGTCCACTCACAGGTCACCATCTTCGGCAAGTAGGTCGCTTTCTGCGCGTCCGATCCATGGGCGTGGATGGCGGAATAGGCACCGTGGGTCAGGCCGGGATACATGTTGAACGCCATGTTCGCCGCCGAGAACTGCTCGCCAACCGCCGTGGCGACCACGTAGGGCAGGCCCTGCCCGCCGTAGTCCGGATCGCAATCGAGGGCGGTCCAGCCGCCATCGCGCATCTGGTCGAAGGCTTCGAGAAACCCCTTCGGCGTGCGCACGACGCCGTTTTCCAGCACGCAGCCTTCGGTGTCGCCCACCGGGTTCAGTGGCGCCAGAACGTTCTCCGCCAGCTTTCCGGCCTCAAGCAGGATCGCCTCAAGCGTTTCGCGGTCCAGATCCTCGTAGCCGGGAATATCCGCCGTGCCGACTTGCAGCACGTCATCCAACACGAACATCTGGTCTTTTACCGGCGCCATATAGGTGGGCATCTCGATCTCCCTTCGGGCCGCTTATTCTGCGGCGGCTTTGGTCTCCAGCGAGGCGAGCATCTTCTCTCCCCACTTCATCTGTTCCTGAAGTTCGCGGATCGCGGCATCCAGGTCTTCGCGTTGCCGGACCATCTCATCAAGCCGGTCGCGGGCAATATCGTAGGCCTTTTCCAGCTGTGTGCGTTGCTGGTCACCTACATGGTACAAATCCAGAAGCTGTCGAATTTCCTCAAGGCTGAACCCAAAGCGCTTGCCGCGCAGGATAAGCTTCAGCCGGGCTCGATCGCGACGGTTGAAAAGGCGCTTTTGTCCTTCCCGTTTCGGGAACAGCAATTCCTTCTGCTCATAGAACCGCAGGGTCCTTGGGGTCACTTCATAGGTGTCGCACATCTCCCGGATGGTCATCACTTTATCGTCTTGCATAACGCACTCCACTCCTTCCACATCAGTGGCGAGGGAGGTGCGGGTCCTTAGGGTCTTCTACAATGGGAAAAATTGTTGACGTAACTCATACGCTACGTCATTTGCCGCCTGACGTAAGATCAAGCAATGCAAACTGACAGATGTCGCAAGATTGTTACATTGCCCCGCCGACCCCGGATCAGGTATTCCATACCTCGGTCGGCGCCGTTTTCCAAACCGCTTTGGATGCAGTGGCACCTTGCGAATCAAGAACCCGAGAGAGCCTCGGCCGTGTCGTCTCGAAGCGCTTTGAGCTCATCTATCGCGGTCTCAAGCTGGCGCTTCTGCTCTGCCAGTTCCAAAAGTTGGCGATCCGCGAGTTCCACCCATGCGTGCATCTGCGCCTCGTTGCCGTCTTTTTCATAGATAAGAAGCCACTGTCGGATATCCTCCAACTGAAAGCCCCAGCGCCGCCCGCGCAGGATCAGCGTCATGCGGGCGACCTCGCGTGGCCCGTAGAACCGCGATCGCCCCTCCCGCTCCGGTGAGAGCAATTCGATGTATTCGTAGTAGCGCAATGTGCGCGGTGTCACGTCGAACCGCGCGCACATTTCCTTGAAGCTCAGGCGAACGGCGTCTTCCATCACGCCTCCCTTTCCGTTTTCATACAGGCTACGCGTTGCGGCCTTCGAGGGCAACATGCTGACGCGCTGGGCGGTTATTGACCCGTCATGGCAAACCTGCCATCCCTCGGGCAACCGGCCCGGAGCAGAGCATGCCCGCAGACAAGACCAATTTCGCAAAACAGTTCATCGACGCCATCCCGCATTCCCGGGCGCTGGGCATGACCCTGACCGAGATCGGGGAGGGGTTCGCCGTGATCACCATGCCATATGACCCGCGTTTCGTTGGCGATCCGGAAACCGGGGTGATCCATGGCGGCGCGGTCTCGGCGCTGATGGACACCTGCAGCGGAGCGGCCGTCATGAGCCATCCCAAGTCGCCCGCCGGGACGGCCACGATCAACCTGCGCATCGACTACATGCGCCCCGCGACGCCCGGGCAGACAATCACCGCACGCGCGGAATGTTACCATGTGACCCGCTCCGTTGCCTTTGTGCGCACAACCGCGCTGGATGGCGATCCCGACCGGCCCGTGGCCTCCGCCACAGGGGCCTTCACGGTGGAGGGCGGCTGATGGCGCGCGCGGCTCCCGAACCGGTTCAGGTGGTCAAGCAACGGCGCGACGCGGCGCTGGCCGCGCTGGTGTCCCGCGTGCCCTATATCCAGTACCTCGGCGTGCGGTTCGACCGGCGCGGAGACGAGTTGACCGCGCTTTTGCCGTACCGCGAGGATCTGATCGGCAATCCGATGCTGCCAGCGATCCATGGCGGTGTGACCGCGGCCTTTCTCGAGATCACAGCGATGATCACTCTGAACTGGACATGGCTCTGGACGGATATCGAAACCGGCGCCTGGGACGAGGACGCCATGGCAGAAGGCAAACTGCCCCGCTTGCCCAAGACCATCGACTTCACCACCGACTACCTCCGCTCCGGCCTGCCGCGAGACGCCTATGCCCGGGCGCGGGTGACCCGCTCCGGGCGGCGCTATGCGAGCGTTCAGGCAGAGGCTTGGCAGGACAACCGCGACCGCCCCTTCGCACAGGCCACAGCGCATTTCGTCATGCCGCGCAAGGAAACCTGAGGCAAGCCATTGCCCGCTGGGGCGGCACGTTGCCACCCGCGAAACGCCCGATGTCCATTGCAATTGACGCGCCAGGGGGCCTCGTGTCTTGTCGCGCGGGACAGACTCCGCGGAGTCGCTTTCGACGAAAGGTGCGGGCATGTCTGCGCATCCCGATCCTCAGGAACCGATAACGCATGGCCGGGTGGTCCGGATCGCGGTGCCCATCCTTTTGGCCAATGTCACCGTGCCCTTGTTGGGGGCGGTGGACACTGGTGTCGTAGGCCAGATCCCGGCGGCAGAGCCAATCGCCGCGGTGGGTGTCGGATCCATCATCCTGACCGCGATCTACTGGATCTTCGGTTTCTTGCGGATGGGCACAGCGGGCCTGACCGCACAGGCCGCGGGGCAGGGTGACCGGGCCGAAGTTGCCGCGCTGCTGACGCGGTCCCTGATGATCGGCTTTGCCGGAGGGGTGGCGCTGGTCGTGTTGCAACCGCTGGTCTACCTCGGCGCCTTTGCCCTCTCGCCCGCAAGCGAAGAGGTCGAGGGCCTCGCGCGCACCTACATGCAGATCCGCATCTGGTCCGCGCCGGCGGCGATTGCCGTCTATGGCATCAACGGATGGCTCATCGCGCAGGAACGGACCCGGGATGTCTTCCTGCTGCAACTCTGGATGAACGGGATCAATGTCGGGCTCGACCTTCTGTTTGTGCTGGGGTTCGACTGGGGCGTGCCGGGCGTGGCCGTGGCCACCTTCATTGCGGAATGGTCGGGGTTGGCGATGGGGTTGTGGCTTTGCCGATCTGCGTTCCGCCAACCGTCATGGCGTGACTGGCCGCGGGTCTTCGACAAGGTGCGCCTGACACGTATGGCGGCGGTGAACAGTGACATTCTGATCCGGTCCATGTTGCTGGAATCGATCTTTGTCTCGTTCCTGCTGTTCGGGGGGCGCTTTGGCGATGTGACGCTGGCGGCCAATCAGGTGCTGCTGCAATTCTTGCACATCACCGGCTATGCACTGGACGGATTCGCCTTTGCGGCAGAGGCGCTGGTGGGACAGGCGTTTGGAGCGGGGCAGGTCGCCCGGTTGCGGCGGGCCGCGATCATGACCTCCGTCTGGGGGGCGGTCTTCGCCGTAGGGCTGGCGCTGGTCTTTGGCCTGTTCGGACCCGCGATCATCGATCTCATGGCCAAGGACCCGACCGTACGCGAAGCCGCGCGCGCCTACCTGCCGTGGATGGTCTTTGCGCCGCCAATCATCTTGGGGCTCGTCATGTTCGACGGTATCTTCATCGGGGCGACGCGCACGGCGGATATGCGCAACATGATGGCCATTGCCGCGGTGCTTTACTTTGCGGCGGTCTGGATCCTGATGGAGCCAATGCAGAACCACGGGCTGTGGCTGGCGCTCTATGTGTCCTTCGTGGCGCGGGCCGCCACGCTTGCGGCAAGATACCCGGCGCTGGAACGTTCCGTGCCACCGGCAAGGCCTGCCGGGATCGACTGATGTCGCCTTGAGATTTGCCTCTGGTCACGCGCGCCCCAAATGCCCTACACATCGGCCGTCACACCAGAGGAGAGAGGCACCATGGACGATCTCGTAAACAGCTTCATGACAGGTCCGGATGAAAACGGGCGCTTCGGCATCTTTGGCGGGCGCTTCGTCTCCGAGACATTGATGCCGCTGATCCTGGAGCTCGAAGCCCAGTACGAGCGCGCCAAGACGGACAAGAGCTTTTGGGACGAGATGGATTTCCTCTGGAAACATTACGTCGGCCGTCCCAGCCCGCTCTATCTCGCCGAACGTCTGACCGAACAGTTGGGCGGCGCCAAGATCTACATGAAGCGCGATGAACTCAACCACACTGGCGCGCACAAGATCAACAACGTGCTGGGTCAGATCATTCTGGCGCGACGCATGGGCAAGACCCGGATCATTGCAGAGACCGGCGCGGGCCAGCATGGCGTGGCCACGGCGACCGTCTGCGCCAAATTCGGTCTGAAATGCGTGGTCTACATGGGCGCACATGACGTGGAGCGTCAGGCCCCCAACGTGTTCCGCATGCGCCTGCTGGGCGCCGAGGTGATCCCCGTCACCTCTGGTCGCGGCACGCTCAAGGACGCGATGAACGATGCGTTGCGGGACTGGGTGACCAATGTGCGCGACACCTTCTACTGCATTGGAACCGTCGCCGGTCCGCATCCCTATCCCGCAATGGTCCGCGATTTTCAGGCCATCATCGGCAAGGAGACCAAGGTCCAGATGGCCGAGGCGGAAGGCCGCAACCCCGATACGATCATCGCAGCCATCGGCGGCGGCTCGAACGCAATGGGCCTTTTCTATCCGTTCCTCGACGACAAGGAGGTCGCCATCATTGGTGTCGAGGCCGGTGGCAAAGGCGTGAATGACAAGATGGAGCATTGTGCGTCCCTCACCGGGGGGCGGCCGGGTGTTCTGCACGGCAACCGCACCTACTTGCTGCAGGACGACGACGGTCAGATCCTGGAGGGCTTCTCGATTTCCGCCGGACTGGACTATCCCGGCATCGGTCCGGAGCATTCCTGGCTGCACGAAATCGGGCGCGCGCAATACGTCTCGATCACAGACAAGGAAGCGCTCGAAGCCTTCCAACTGTGTTGCGAAGCGGAGGGGATCATACCTGCGCTGGAGCCTTCCCACGCCCTTGCTCATGTCATGAAGATTGCACCGACCCTGCCCAGCGAGCACATCATCTGCATGAACATGTGTGGCCGTGGCGACAAGGATATCTTCACCGTGGCAAAGCATCTGGGCTTCGACATGTCATGAAAACCCCTGCTAAACCTTTGATGTATACGCCCTAAGCCCAGGTTTATGGGCGTATACCTTCAGTTTATTGTTATTTTCGACAGGTTGGGCTTTATGAAATGCAGGTACGATGGCGTGCGCGGCTCCGTCTGGAAACGCGAAGTTCAATGTCCCCAACACCTGCTCCGCGTGCGGCAAGTTTCGGGCAGGACGCCGCCAACCACCATGCCATCGTACCGCCTTTCTCCGGCCCTGTACAACTGACCGTGTGGGGCCCTTCCCGCGAGTGTTCTGTTGCACCAAACGTGTTCAGGTCTCCATCCATACGGAGACAGTGCGACGATTTGAGTGAAAGGCCCTTTTGATATGCGGCGTCGGGTTTTTCTTGTGGGTATTGGTACAGCGGTGGGGGTCTTGGCGGGACCGGGATCCGCGCAAACCGTCGTCGATGGCATTGTCGAACAATTGCAGGGCGCACAATACAACAACATTCGCATTCGGCGCACGCTGCTTGGGCGTATTCGGATCACGGCAGAAGGCCCGATTGGCAGTCGGGAAATCGTTGTGAACAGGTCGACGGGTGGGATTCTGCGCGATCACACTGTCGAAAACTCAACCCATCCACAGCCGCGAGCCGAGGGGGAAAACCGGGCTCAACCGACCTCCAGGGACCGTCCTTCCGCTGGGGGAGGCGGCACCACGCGCGACGCAGGTCAGGCAGGCGAACGTCCTGGCCCCGGAGGACCCGGTCCAGATCGCTCTGACCCCGGCAGGGGTGGACAGGATGGAAAAGCGCCCGACCGCGACGGGCCCGGGGGCAAGGGGCCTGACAAGGATGGACCCGACCGGGGTGGTCCGGGCAAAGGAGGGAGAGACAGCTCCCATCTTTTGCCGAACAAAGATGGAAATGGTATCAGGTTGGCGCAGGTGATCCGCAAAGGGGCATCACAACTTTGAAACTTTCTCTGGCTTTCGCGGCCCTTCTGCTTCTGCAGTTGATCTGCGGTGGCTTCTTGATGTGGGACGTCCTGGCGTCGGTTCTTGGTGTGAACTACACACCCGTCTCATGGGCGCTTCTGGAGCTCGTAGAGATCGGTGCCATCCTCGGTCTGTTGATGGGTGTGGTGGTCACCGCCTCGCTGCTGCGACGGGCGCTCCGCCGGCAGGAGGATGCAGAGTCTCGCCTGCGCCTTGCGTCTGGCGCTTTCATGCAAGTGGTCGAGGAACGCTTCACCGATTGGGGCCTGACGCCAGCGGAGCGCGACGTGGCGTTGTTCTCGGTCAAGGGGCTTTCTACCGCCGAAATCGCTGCCATGCGCTGCACGTCCGAAGGGACGGTAAAGGCGCAGACAAACGCCATCTACCGCAAAGCCGGGGTCTCGGGGCGCGCGCAGTTGCTCAGCCTGTTTATTGAAGACCTGCTTGTGGACCCTCCCGAGGTTGGATGATCCATCGACCAGCCTGCGGCATGATTGACGCCTACAAGCGGTTTTCTATGCCGCATGGTGTTCCGCTTGCCTTGAGACATGTGCAAATTCGCCAAACTGCTTGCGTGTGAAACCTTGGCTACATCGGCTCTGCCTATCGATATTGTGGGGCCATACGTTCTTACCGGTGGAGTACAACCGGTTGATAGGATGAGAGCCTCAACACCGCGCGTTGTCGGTTTTGCGTCTTCGATACGCTTCCGAGAAAGAAGAAGCGGTATGAAGGTATTTAAAAGCAACAGCATAGACGCTGGATTTAATCTATCTCTGGAGCCTGTTGGTGCCGTGCTGCCCGCGGTTGAAGCTGACGAGGCGAGGGTATCAGAGGCGAAAACTGATGCGTATCCTCCGCAATTGGCAACGCCAATGAGGGCGTAACCTAGATCTACGGTGCTTGGGGCGTCCCCAGGGCGCACACGATGCTCCGTTGCGGGCCTTTGCTTGGTTGCGAGCCTTTGGCGACACCGGATCACCTGCACGAAATTCCAATTTACCAAAACTCACGGAAGAGAGATTTCAGATGAAGTGCATTTCTTCGCAGGCCGTTTTCCACTGTTGGATGGACATGGGGATAGGTCGCATTTTGGATAGTTCCTGCTGATGGAACTGCCCATTCCAAGGAAAATATATGCTGATAACAAGTCATGGCAGTCTGAACAAAGAAACGGCACCCTCAGGCGCCGTGTTCGTTCGTCAATTGGATTGAGGGTCTGTGTGCTCAGCTACCGCTGTCAACGTCAGCGGCTTACAAGTCGTTCGCGTGTTGGGTCAGTACGTCGATGGAAACAATCTCCAGGGCTCGTTGATGGGTCGCTTCTAACGAGACCTTGGGTGCGCAGCCTTCCTCATGTGCCTGCAAAAAACGCCCGGCGCAAAGACACCATTGATCGCCAGGCGTCAGGCCAGGAAACTGGAACTCGGGGCGTGGCGTAGACAGGTCGTTTCCCACGTATTTCGAAAAAGCCAGGAACTCAGCCGTCATTTCAGCGCAAACCGTGTGACTGCCTTGATCTTGCGCGCATGTGTTGCAGGCGCCATCACGGAAAAAACCGGTGATGGGATCAGTTGAGCAGCCCAAGAGAGGTTTTCCCAAAACATTGATTTCAGGATCTTTTTTCATCTTTTCATGCCTCGTTTGCTTGTGAGATCTGTCGAAACATATCCAGTGCATCCTCGAATGCGCCCGCGTCGCGAAAGTTGCGGTCAGCGCCGTTGACTGCGATGACAGTGCCGCTGTCCTTGTCGATATAGATGAATTGGCCATAGACGCCACGCGCGAAAAACTCGCCAATCCGCGCGTCGACGGCCCCCCACCACTGGTAACCGTATTGCAATTCGCCCGGCTCGGTTGGAGCAGACGGGCGCGTGCTTTCCAGAACCCAATCGCGTGGTACGATTTGCCTGCCATCAAAACGGCCTTCGTTCCGGAACATTTCGCCAAAGCGGGCGTAGTCTCGCGTGGTCAGGTTCAACCCGCCGAGCGCAAAGGCGGTACCAAATCCATCCACAAGATAGTAAGCGGGGCTTTCTACGCCTAAGGGGCCCAGAACATGGTCTCCCATCATCTCAGGCAGGGAGCGCCCGGTCGCCCCCCGCAGCACCATGCCGAGGACATGCGTATCGATCGACACATAAGCCCATTCGGTTCCAGGTTTGGCTGAGCGGGCTTGTTGGGATGCGGCAAAGCGATCCATAGAGGCGCCAAGAGCAAGAACGCGCCCCATTTTATTGATATCGCTCCAGAAGTTGAGGTAGTCCTCGTCGAACTGGACGCCAGACGACATTTGCAGGACATCGCGAATGCTTGCTCCGTCATAGGCGCTGCCTTTGAGGGAGGGGGCGTATCTGGTCACAGGACTGTCGAGGTTGTCCACATGCCCTTCGGCCAGCATGATACCGAAAAGAGATGATAAAAACGATTTTGCCACGGACCATGATATCCGTAGATCGTCCGCTTTCGTGCCAAGGTGGTAGGATTCATGGACAATGGCACCGTTACGCAGGACGACGATGCCTGTTACCCTTCTGCGGGCCAGCCAATTGGACCAACCGTTCGGCAGTGCCATGTGTTCCCCGACAGGCAAGGGCGCGGTTGCGGGGACCTTGGGGATTGTCCGAGAGTGAAACAACGCGTCCATGTGGCTGAAATTATGCGTAATTCTGGATTCAGAAAAAATGGTGATCGCGGCATACAGACGTGCCAGCTTTTCACGCTGCGAAAAGGTACCCACAGCAAGAACAAGCGCCAAAGCAATGAGAAGCAGTGGAAATATCTGCTTGTCCATAGCCTACTTGAACTTGTCCACAAGTCGCTGAAAGGGGGACTTGCAGACCTCCGTGGAAGGCTCCGCAGCAGGAGGCGTTTTCTCCTTGGACTCCAGAGCCTTGTTACTCTTTGATGATCTTGGAGGGGCTGTCCGAAGAGCGACCGAATTTTGGAACTTGCCACTGTCCCCGGCGGCCAGATATGCCGCCCCATCCGCGAGCCCGCGCATCAGCGGGTCCAGCCAGACATCATCGGCCTTGGGGAAATCGTGCAACACGTAGGCCGCAACCAACTCCTTTCGGCCGGGGTGCCCGATCCCAAGACGCACGCGCCGATAGGCTTCGCCGATGTGACCGTGGATGGACCGCAATCCGTTGTGTCCTGCGTGTCCGCCCCCTTGCTTGACGCGGCACTTGCCGGGGGCGAGGTCCAATTCGTCGTGGAAAACGGTGATGTCGCCGGGCTCCAGTTTGTAGAAGCGCATTGCTTCGCCAACGGCTTGGCCGGAGAGGTTCATGAAGGTTTCTGGCTTCAGCAGCAGGACCTTTTCGCTGCCCAGTCGACCCTCGGCAAGGCGTCCCTGAAACTTGCTCTTCCACGGACCAAAGCCGTGGCCCGCCGCGATACTGTCAAGCGCCATGAAGCCGATGTTGTGGCGGTTTGATTCATACTTCGCGCCGGGATTGCCGAGCCCTACAAAAATCTGCACGTTACCCTCCGACGGCCATTGATGCCCCTTATCTAGGCCCTATGGCAGGTAAATCACAACGGGAGCGCTGCATGTATCTGACGATGAACCGGTTCAAGGTGGTAAAATCCGAGGCAGAGGCCTTTGAAGATCTCTGGAAAACCCGGGACAGCCATCTCAAGCAGGTGGAGGGCTTTGTTTCCTTTGCATTGATGAAGGGGGCGGAGCGTGAGGATCACGTGCTCTACGCCTCGCATACGATCTGGTCGGATGAAGAGAGCTTCACCGCCTGGACAAAGTCCGAGGCTTTCCGAGCCGCGCATGGCGGGGCCAAATCGAGTGCCCATATGTATCAGGCCGCGCCCGAACTGGAGATATTTGAAGCTGTGCAGGTTCTTACGGCTTGAAGCGAAACCGTGGGCCGACGACATCCCGGGCCCGCGTGCAGGACAGCCGTCTGGGGCAGACGCAAAAAAAATCCCCCGGCCCAATGGGCAGGGGGAGCATCTTGACCAAAGGTTCGGGGCGGATTTATGCCTCGCCAGCCTCTTCTTCTTCTTCGTTGTCGCTGCTGGCCAGCCCGGACGGTGCCGATATATTCGCGATCACGAAGTTCCGGTCGATCGTGGGCTTTGCGCCTTCGGGCAACGGCACGTCTTCGATGTGCACGATATCGCCGATCTTCAGGCCCGTCAGATCCACGGTCACCTTCTCGGGGATGTCACCGGCGGTGACAATCAGTTCCACCTCGGGGCGGACCACGGTCAGCATGCCGCCGCGCTTGAGGCCGGGCGCCTCTTCTTCGTTGATGAACTCGACCGCGACAAAGAGGTTCACTTTCGAGGTGCGGCGCAGGCGCATGAAATCCACGTGCGTCGGCAGGTCCTTGACCACGTCACGCTGCACATCGCGGCAGATCACGCGGACGTCTTCCTGGCCTTCGACCTGCAGGTTGAACAGGGTCGACTTGAAACGACCGGATTTCAGGCGCTTGAACAAGACGTTGAACGGAATATTGATCGGCAGCGGATCTTTGTCGCCACCAAATACGATCCCCGGAACCATCCCGTCGCGACGAGCCTGACGAGCGGCGCCCTTGCCTGTCCCCGTACGTTCCAGAGCCTTGAGATCAGGAATCTCACCAGCCATATTGTATCTCCTCAGATGATCGGGGTGCCTCCAAGGCTGTCACCCCGCGTAAGCCCGTGCGCCTAAACCGGAACGCCTGCCAAGGCAAGGCGATTCGGTGCAGAAGGGGCTTTACGCGCCGGGGGACCCGTGGCACGGGCGCGCCATGCGTATGTTCAGCGATCTCTACATCAGCCGGGGTCCGGCCGCGGCCTTTGTCGCCCAGGGTCTGGTCTGGGGGGCCTTCGGCGCCCTCGTGCCCGAAGTCATGGCCCAGGCCCAATTGGAAGACGCGCAGTTCGGGCGCGGGATGTTGCTGGCGGCGCTGGCGGCGCTGGTGGCCATGTGGCTCACGCCGTGGATCGATGCACAATTGGGACGCTGGAGCGTGCCGGTGCTTAGCGTCTCGATGGGGCTGCTCTTCTTGTTGCCGGGGGTGGCGTCTGCGCCGTGGATGTTCATGCTCTTCATGCCCCTGGCGACGGCGGCCTCGGGCAGTCAGGACGTGGCAATGAACGCGCGGGTGTCCGTCCTTGAAGGAGAGACGCGCCGTTCGCTGATGAACCTCAACCATGGCATCTTTTCGGTGGCTTACGCGGGGTCTGCCTTGATGGCAGGGCTGCTGCGCGCGGTAGGGTGGAGCCCGATCGCCATCTACACCGTGATTGCGGTTATGATCGCGCTGCTGACCGTGCAGGTGGTGGCGGCGCCGGTGCTGGACCCGCCCGAGGACGCCGACGCACCGCCGGGGCCGCGGCGCGTGGCCTGGGCGCTGGTCGTCCCCGGGGGGTTGATCGTATTGGCCGCATACATGTCGGAGCAGGCCACCGAAGGTTGGTCAGCCTTGCACCTCGAACGGGGCTTTGACGCGGGCGCGGCACAGGCCGCGCTGGGTCCGACGATCCTCGGCGTCACCATGGCCGTGGGCCGGCTGTCAGGCCAGGCCATCGTGCACCGGGTCAGCGAAGCCGGGGTCATCCGCTACGCCGCCGTGCTGGGCGGAGCCGGGGCGGCGCTGGCCGCCTGGGCGCAAAACTTGCCGATGGCCTACCTTGGGTTCGGGATGTTGGGGCTGGGGGTTTCGGTGATCGGTCCCATGGGGCTGGCCTGGGTCGGGCGCATGGTGCCGAACCGTGACAAGGCGCTGGCGATCAGCCGCATGAATGTCCTGGGCTATTCAGGTTTCTTCATTGGGCCACCGGCCATGGCAGCCCTGTCCGAGGGCTATAGCCTCTCGGCCTCCTTCACGGCAGTGGCACTGGTGTTTGTCATGATCCCGGCCGTGTTCCTGCCATGGATGCAGAGGCAGGCACGCATCGCCGCTGATCACGCGGGATGAGGCTGCGCGCCGGGGCTGTTGGCCCGGGCGCGCCGCAAGTGACTGCGCCCTCAGACCCAGTCGCCGGCAAAGCCCTTGGGGATCATGAGGATGTCGCGGTTCACGGTGTTGATGTCCGTGTGACCGCAGAGCGCCATTGAGGTGTCCAGCTCTTTTTGAATGACCTCCAGCGCCCGAGTCACGCCGGGTTCGCCCATCGCGCCCAGACCGTAGACATAGGCGCGCCCGATCCACGTGCCTTTTGCTCCCATGGCGAGCGCCTTGAGCACGTCTTGACCAGAGCGCACACCGCTGTCGAGATGTACCTCGATCTTGTCGCCCACGGCATCGACGATAGGCTCCAGCGCCCGGATCGAACTCAATGCGCCGTCCAGCTGACGACCGCCGTGGTTCGACACGACGATGGCATCGGCGCCGACGTTGCAGGCCTCCAGCGCATCGCGCGGGTCGATGATCCCCTTGATGATCAGAGGGCCGTCCCACATCTTGCGGAATTCCCGGATGCGGTCCCAGTTCAGCGACTGGTCAAAGGCCTGCGCCGTCCAATTGTGCAGCGACGACGGGTCGGTCACACCCGCCGCGTGGCCCACGATATTGCCAAAGAACCGCCGCTTTGTGCCCAGCATCCCCAGGCCCCATTGCACCTTGGTCATCATGTCGGCGATGGACTTGGGGGTCAGCTTGGGCGGCGCGGACAGGCCGTTCTTGATGTCCTTGTGGCGCTGGCCCAGCAGTTGCAGATCCACCGTGATCACCGCGGCAGAGCACTTGGCGTCTTTCGCGCGGTCAAACAGCCGCTGCATGAAATCATTGTCCTTCAGCGTGTAGACCTGCATCCAGAAGGGGGCGTTGGTGTTTTCTGCCACGTCCTCGATCGAACAGATCGACATGGTGGACAAACAAAAGGGCACGCCGAACCTTTCTGCAGCCTTGGCGGCGAGGATCTCTCCATCCGCGTGCTGCATGCCGGTCAGACCGACGGGGGCGAGCGCCACCGGCATGGAGACGTCCTTGCCGATCAGTTGCGACTTTGTGGACCGTCCGGACATGTCCACGGCCACGCGCTGGCGCAGGTACAGCTGCTCAAAGTCAGACGAATTCTCGCGGAACGTCTGCTCCGTCCAGCTGCCGGATTCGCAGTAGTCGTAGAACATCTTCGGGACGCGCCGACGGTAAATGCGCTTGAGATCTTTGATTTCGGTGATGACGGGCATGGCAGGTCCAGATGTTGTCCATATTGGTAAAACTTCTTTACCAATGGGCGCGTGCAGTGGCAAGGGGCATTAAGTCGCTCTTCATGGCTTCCGTTTAAATCAAAGGCTGCACAACAGGAGAAGCGCATGAAGGGAATCGTTTTTACCGAACTGCTCGAAATGGCCGAAGCTGCCGTTGGGGAAGAGGTTGTCGACGAGGTGCTGGATGGTCTCGAACTGGAAAGCGGCGGGGCGTATTCCGCAGTCGGCAACTATCCCTGTTCAGAGCTGGTCGCCATCGTCGGGGAGCTGAGTGCGCGCACCGGCATCGATGGCGAAGAGTTGCAGCGGCAGTTCGGGGCATGGATGCACCATCGGTTCACCCAGCTATATCCGCAGTTCTTTGCGGACAAGACAGATGCGCTGAGCATGCTCGACGCGATCGAGGGCGAAGTGCACGTCGAGGTGCGCAAGCTCTACCCGGACGCGGAACTGCCCACCTTCGAGACGGAGTGGGACGGCGCAGACCGGCTCAGGATGCGGTATCGGTCAGACCGGCCGCTGGTGCCATTCTGCCATGGTCTCGTGCAGTCCTGCGTGGCACATTTTGGTGAAACGGCTGAAATCGGCGTGGTTCAGGCGTCGCCGCAAGAGGCTGTCTTCGACGTTCGGCTGGAGCGATGACTGGTGACACAGCCCGCAGGTCCACCCGCTGAAGACCGGGTATCCCGTCGGCGCTATGAGCGTGAGAAGCGGGCCCGGCTGGAAGCGGAGGGGTTGCTGGAAGCCAAGAGCCGCGAGCTGTGGGAAGCAAACCAGCAGCTCAAAACGCAGGCCGCCAATCTCGAGGACGCGGTGCGCCTGCGTACCGAAGAGCTGGAGCAGGCAACCCAACAGGCGCAATCAGCCAGCGCGGCCAAGAGCAGCTTTCTGGCCATGATCAGCCATGAGATCCGGACCCCCCTGAACGGGGTGCTGGGCATGGCGTCGGTTCTCGCCGAAAGCGAACTGCCGGACGATCAGCATCACATGGCCGAAGTGATCCTGACTTCGGGGCAATCCCTGCTGGAGTTGTTGAACGACGTTCTGGACCTGTCCAAGATCGAAGCCGGCAAGATGGAGGTGGAAAGCCGTCGGTTCGACCTGCACGCGCTTTGCCGCCAGATCGAGGAACTGTTCGGCGCACGGGCGCTTGGCAAGGGGCTGCGATTCTCCTTTGTCATCGCGCCAGAGGTGCCGCGCTTCGTGGTTTGTGATCCGACGCGGGTGCGACAGGTGTTGAGCAACCTCTTGTCCAACGCCATCAAGTTCACGGCACGGGGCGAGGTCAGCGCACGCGTGGGCCGCGAGGGGCCCCAATTGTCGCTGACGGTGCTGGACAGCGGGCCCGGTGTGCCGGAAGAAAAGCGCGCCGGGCTCTTCGAGGCCTTTGTGCAGACCGACAGCTCGATCACGCGCAAGTTCGGCGGCACAGGCCTTGGGCTGGCGATTTCGCGCAACATCTGTCGGATCATGGGCGGTGATCTGATCTATGTGCTGCGCCCTGAAGGGGGCTCCTGCTTTGCCGGGCGCGTGGGGTTCACCGAAGCCGAGGCAGAGGCGCGAGAGACCAGCGACTCCGCAGACGCGGCCGAAGTGCAAAGGGTTCTGACTGCGCTGCCCTGGCGCGTTCTGGTGGCGGAGGACAGCCTGACCAACCAAAAGGTGTTGCGCCTCTTGTTGCGTCCCTATGCGCTTGACCTGACGATGGTCGAGGACGGTGCCGCCGCGGTGGAACGCCACTGCGCCGCGCCCTTTGACCTGATATTGATGGATGTGAACATGCCGGTGATGAACGGCCTCGAAGCGGCGGCCTTGATCCGCGAAGCGGAAGGCGCACATGGCCTGCCACATGTGCCGATCATCGCCCTGACGGCCAATGCGATGACGCATCAGGTCTCTGACTATTTGCAACAAGGGATCGACGCCCATGTTGCGAAACCGGTGAAACGGGAGATCCTCGCCGCGCGCATGGCAAAGTTCTTGCACGCCCTTTTGCCAACAGCGGAGATCGACGCAGGCAAGGAAAGGCGCGTGCCCGCGACGCAGGACAGCGAGGCCGGACCCGTTTGACGCAGATATGAACTTCAGCAGCCCGCCTTCAGGAATGTGAAGTCTTGAAAGGGTTGCGGGCGCAAAACCATGCACGCGTGGGCTTTCGATACCAAGACTTCAAGGCATTCGAGGACCACAAAGCATTGAGGCCGCCGCCGTCTGCCCCAAAGAACCGCAACAAAAAGCACGACGCAGAAAACTGGCGAGAAAGCCCCGGGCACAAAGATCGCACCCGGTTGCCAAAGCGGCTTGCAGGGCGCGATCGATGCCTAGGGGGCCTCGGGCGATGTCAGGCGCTGTGCGCGCCCTCGGCCAGTCCCGCCACGAAAGACAGAACCTCGGACACCGGCTTGCCCTCGCCGATCTGTGCCACGATGGCAGAGCCCACCACGCAGCCATCCGCCGCGGCGGCGATGTCGCGTGCCGTGTCCGGCGTGCGGATGCCGAACCCGACGATCACCGGCAGATCGGTGGCGGATTTGATCCGTGCCACTTCCGGCGCCACATCCAC
This sequence comes from Sagittula sp., assembly GCA_042088665.1. Classification (GTDB taxonomy): domain Bacteria; phylum Pseudomonadota; class Alphaproteobacteria; order Rhodobacterales; family Rhodobacteraceae; genus JBELMB01. The sequence continues at coordinate 3,245 of JBELMB010000093.1, read as the reverse complement.
GGCCTGCGCGGCTGCCGCCCCGGTGATCCCGGTGATGGAGACGTAATACACAAAGCCTGAAGTGTTCTGCAGCACCGTGGGCAGGCGCTTGCCATCGGTGGTCGGCGTGGCCAGTCGGATAAAGTTCAGCCCGGCGGCTTGCGCGGGCACGCAAAGCTCGCTGTCTTCTTCGGGTGGCAGGTCCACGATGATCAAACCGTCGATACCGGCGGCCTTGGCTTCGGCCAGAAAGCGGTCGACACCGCGGGCGTAGATCGGGTTGTAGTAGCCCATCAAAACCACCGGCGTGCTGTCATCGCCTTCGCGAAAGGCGCTCACGGTGGCGAGGGTTTTTTCCAGGGTCATTCCGCCTTCCAGCGCGCGCTGACCGGCCAGCTGGATCGTCGGACCATCCGCCATCGGATCGGTGAAGGGCAGGCCCAGTTCGATCACGTCGACGCCTGCCGCGGGCATCCCCTTCATCAACTCAAGGGCCGTGGCTTCGTCCGGATCCCCTGCCATGATGTAGGCAACAAAGGCTTTCTTACCCTCGGCGCTGAGTTTGGCGAAGGTGGATTCGATGCGGGTCATGGCGTTCTCCGTACACAGGCTCGCGCTCTGTTGCCGGAAGCTGCGGCGAAAATCAATGCCATGCGCGCGGATTGCCTGCTCAGGTGGGCGCGGCGGGCGGTCAGGGGATTGTTACAGTTTCTTGACACACCTCAAGGCGCAGCCCGGAAAACACCGTCACAAGGAGCCGATGCCCTAACTTTCCAAGACCTGCGAGGTGACATGACCGACCAACAGCTTTTTGTGCCAGAGGCCCCCGTTGACGCGGTTCCGCAACCGAATGACAGCACCGTTGTCCCGGCACCCGAGGTCCCGCCCCGAGCGCGCGCCGTCACCCCGCGGCGGTCGCGCAGCCAACCCACCCCGGCAGACATCCGGCGCGCCTTTGAGACCGGGGAATACCCCTACGCGCAAAAGCTCTCTCGCCGGTTCTACGAACGGGAAAAGGCGCGGTTGCAGGCGGAGTTGTTGAAGGTACAGCTGTGGGCACAGGAGACCGGGCAGAAGTTCGTTCTGTTGTTCGAGGGGCGCGACGCTGCTGGCAAGGGCGGCACGATCAAGCGGTTCACCGAGCATCTGAACCCGCGCAATGCACGTGTCGTCGCCCTGAACAAACCCACGGATCAAGAACGCGGCCAATGGTATTTCCAACGCTACATCAACCATTTGCCAACGGCGGGGGAAATCGTTCTCTACGACCGGTCATGGTATAACCGGGCCGGTGTCGAGCGGGTCATGGGGTCTTGCGAGCCCTATGAGTACCTCGAATTCATGCGTCAGACGCCGGAACTGGAACGCATGTTGGTGCGCTCGGGCATCCAGCTTTACAAGTACTGGTTCTCAGTCACGCAAGCGGAACAGCGCGCGCGTTTCAAAAGCCGGGAGATCGATCCGCTCAAGCAGTGGAAGCTGTCGCCCATCGACAAGGCCAGCCTGTCGAAATGGGAAGATTACACAGAGGCCAAGGAGGCCATGTTCTTTTACACGGACACCGCGGATGCGCCATGGACGGTGATCAAGTCTGACGACAAGAAGCGCGCGCGGCTCAATTGCATGCGCCATTTCCTGACATCCCTGTCTTATCCGGGCAAGGACAGCAAATTGCTGAACAGATTGGACCCTCTGATCGTCGGGGGGGCCAGCCATGTCATCCATCGTGCAGAGCACATTCTGGGCACGGCTCTGCATCCGGAACAGCGGCGCAACTCCTGAAAACCTGTGGCGCAGGGGTTGGCCGGGTTTGACCGCCGTGGATCAGGCGACGCCGTCCAGCCATTCAAAGATCTGCGCGCCCCGGTCGAACACCTCTTGCAGCGCCCCAACGGGGTCTTGTGACATGGCCTGCCCCAGGTCGTCCTCCCATGCCACCAGCCCCTTGAACCGCAAAAGCACCTCACGCGGGTGCTCTGGGGGGTAGGGGGCCGGCACGCGTTTCAGCGCCGGGGGATCCACCCGCCATCCGGTGTCGAGAATGTCCTGCAACGCCGCGCCTTCGGGGCCTGCCACCTTGTCGCGAAACCGGTCAAGTTGTGCGTTCTCGAACTGCATCACGCCAACCCCGGCGGTGGCATAGTCCGGCGCAAGGCCCAGCATCCACGCCCGCCCATCCGGAAGCGACCACATCATGTGCAGATGCGTATGGTAGGGGGTCTTGTCCTCTGAAAAGCGCACATCACGATGCGGGCGAAAGAGTTTCGTGCGCGGCGTGGTGCCAGCATGGACCCTGAGACCTTGGGCGACCTCCACCAACAGCTTTTCCGCGGGCCGTTTCAAGGCACTGTCGTAGCGGGACTTGTGTTGATGAAACCAGCCGCGGTCATTGTTCTCGGACAACTCAGACAGAAACCCGCGGGTGTCTTCCAAGAAACGGGAAAGGTCGATCGGCTCAGCCATGGGGTCATCGCAAAATTATCGTTAACGGATTGTTAACACAATTTCCGGCGTGTTGCACGTATTGGTTGTGGATTGTGACGTGTTGCGCGCCTCGTCCCTTGCCAGAGCAAAAAACCGCGTCTAAGAGCGCGTGATGACCCCCTCAAACATGAGCTATACGGCGCATACACGTGCTGTTTTTCGTCTGGGCCTGCCCTTGATTGGCGGGCATCTGGCGCAGTTTGCCATCGGGCTGACAGACACCATCATGGTCGGCTGGTACGGGGTGCCCGAACTCGCCGCCTTGTCCCTTGCGGGATCGTTCTTTTTTACGCTGTTCCTGTTCGGGTCGGGGTTCGCCTGGGCCATCATGCCAATGGTGGCAACGTTTCATGCGCAGGGCGACGAAGTCCAGATCCGCCGTTCGACGCGGATGGCCCTGTGGCTGTCGGGGTTGTATTTCGCGGCGGTTCTGCCGCTGCTTTGGTTCTCTGCGCCGATCTTGCAGCTGTTGGGGCAGACCGAAGAGATCGCCGCACTCAGCCAGGTGTACCTGCGGGCCGGGGCCTGGGGGCTTTTGCCCGCCCTCGGGGTGATGGCGCTCAAGAGCTATCTGTCGGCGCTGGAACACACGCGCGTGGTGCTCTGGATCACGCTGGCCGCAGCACTGGTAAACGCGCTGGCAAATTACGCGCTGGTTTTTGGCAACTGGGGGTTTCCGGAACTGGGCATCGCAGGGGCCGCACTGGCATCGGTTGTGGTGCAAGTGCTGTCCTTCGCGCTGGTCGTCCTCTACGCGCTGCGGGTGTTGCCGGAACATGCGC
>JBELMB010000092.1:10838-19701 GCA_042088665.1 Sagittula sp. | reverse complement strand
ATCACCATGCTGCCCAACGGCGAGATCCTGCGCGCCGTTGCCGCGGACATCATCCCGGAGATGACCGAGGGGGCGGTTCTGCTGGACTGCTCCACGGTCGATGTGGCCTCCGCCCGCGCCGTGGCAGAGCTTTGCGGCGCCGCGCGGTTGGGCGCGCTGGATGCGCCGGTCTCCGGTGGCATCACCGGCGCGGCGGCGGGCACGCTGACCTTCATGGTGGGCGGCACGGAAGAGGCCTTTGCCATCGCCCGGCCGCTGTTCGACATCATGGGACAAAAGGCCGTGCATTGCGGCGGTTCGGGCAATGGTCAGGCGGCAAAGATCTGCAACAACATGATCCTTGGCGCGACCATGATCGCCACTTGCGAGGCCTTTGCCCTTGCGGACAAGCTGGGCCTTGCGCGCGACAGGATGTTCGATGTTGTCTCGACCTCCTCGGGTTACAGCTGGTCGATGAACGCTTACTGCCCCGCCCCCGGCGTCGGCCCGCAAAGCCCCTCTGACAACGACTACCAGCCCGGTTTTGCCGCCGATCTTATGCTGAAGGACCTGCGACTTTCGCAGCAGGCCGCAGAGGCCGCGCAGGCCGCCACGCCGATGGGCGCCGCCGCCCTCGAAGAGTACCGCGCCTTCGTCGAGGACGAAGACGGCGCCGGAAAGGATTTCTCGGCCATGCTGCCAAGGCTGGAACGACACACGCGGAGTTGATCCATGTCACATTCCGTTATTGCGATTTGTTGTTAAGGTGCAGCCGACCCCCGTCGCAACAAAAGGAATATGACGATGTTCGCAAAAAACATGGGATCCGCAGACCGCACGATCCGCACCGTTCTGGGCGCTGCCCTGCTTGTTCTGGCGCTCGCCGCGCTGACCGGTGGCTGGGCCTGACTGGCAGGTCTGGTCGGTGTGGTGCTGCTGGGCACCGCTGCCATGGGCAGCTGCCCACCCTACCAGATCCTCGGGATCAACACCTGCAAGACCAAGGCCGACTGACGCCCGGACATATGCCTATTGCGCTGGCCCGCCTGACGTCTCAGACCGCCGCGGGCCCGCCTTTGACAAGGGCCGCTGTCAGCGGCACGCTCGGGCAGCCCAAGCCTTACACCCCCACCGTGCCCCTATTCCGCCGCAACCTTGCGCGAGGTCAGCATCGGTTTCAGGTAGCGCCCTGTATGTGAGCCCTGCGCCTCGGCGATCTTTTCGGGTGTGCCCACGGCGACGATCTCTCCGCCGCCATCGCCGCCCTCCGGTCCGATGTCGATCACCCAGTCCGCGGTCTTGACCACGTCCAGATTGTGCTCGATCACCACGACGGTGTTGCCGCCTTCGACGAGTTCGTGCAGCACCTCCAGCAGCTTGCGCACGTCCTCGAAATGCAGACCGGTGGTCGGCTCATCAAGGATGTACAAGGTGCGCCCGGTGGATCGCTTGGCCAGTTCTTTCGACAGCTTCACGCGCTGTGCCTCGCCGCCCGAGAGCGTGGTCGCCTGTTGGCCGACCTTGATGTAGCCCAGCCCCACGCGGGCCAGTGCATCCATCTTGTCCCGGATCGACGGCACCGCCTTGAAAAAGACCTGCGCATCTTCAACCGTCATATCAAGAACATCGGCGATGCTCTTGCCTTTGAACAGAATTTCGAGAGTTTCGCGGTTATAGCGCGCGCCTTTGCAGGTCTCGCAGGTGACATAGACATCGGGCAGAAAGTGCATCTCGATCTTGATAACGCCATCGCCCTGGCACGCCTCGCACCGGCCACCCTTTACGTTGAAGGAAAAGCGCCCGGGTTTGTAGCCACGGGCCTTTGACTCGGGCAGCCCCGCAAACCAGTCGCGAATCGGGGTGAAGGCCCCGGTGTAGGTTGCAGGGTTGGACCGCGGTGTGCGCCCGATGGGCCGTTGGTCGATGTCGATGACCTTGTCCAGATGCTCCAGCCCCTTGATCGTCTCGCAGGGGGCTGGCGTCTGCCGCGCTCCGTTGAGCGCCATGGAGGCGGTCTTGAACAGGGTTTCGATCGTCAGGGTGGACTTGCCGCCCCCGGAAACACCGGTCACGCACACGAATTTGCCCAGTGGAAATTCTGCCGTGACCGATTTGAGGTTGTTGCCGGTGGCCTTGACCACCTTGATCTTTTTCTTGTTGCCCTTGCGCCGGGTCGCGGGCACGGCGATCTCCCGCGTGCCAGAGAGATACTGACCGGTCAGACTGGCCGGATCGTTCGCGACCGCCTCTGGCGACCCATGCGACACCACCTGACCGCCATGCACACCCGCCCCCGGCCCGATATCAAAGACGTAGTCGGCTTCGCGGATGGCCTCTTCGTCATGCTCGACGACGATCACCGTATTGCCCTGGTCACGCAGGTTCTTGAGCGTGTCCAGAAGGCGGGTGTTGTCGCGCTGATGCAACCCGATCGACGGCTCGTCCAGCACATAAAGCACCCCGGTCAAGCCAGACCCGATCTGGCTGGCAAGACGGATACGCTGGCTCTCGCCACCACTTAATGTACCAGCGGAGCGAGAGAGCGTAAGATACTCCAATCCCACGTTATTCAGGAATCCGAGACGTTCCCGGATCTCCTTCAGGATGGCACGCGCGATCTCGTTCTTCTGGGCAGTCAGGTGCTCAGGCACGCTTTCGCACCAGTCAAAGGCCTGCTTGATCGACATCTGGACCACATGGCCCACGTGCAGATCGGAGATCTGGACCGCCAGTGCCTCTGGCCGAAGCCGGAAGCCTTCGCAGACGCCGCAGGGCCGGTTGTTCTGATAGCGCTCGAATTCCTCGCGGATCCAGTTGCTGTCCGTCTCTCGGTAGCGGCGTTCCATGTTGGGAATCACGCCCTCGAACACGCGCTTGACCTGATAGACACGCCCGCCCTCATCGTAGCGGAACTGGATTTCTTCCTCGCCGGAGCCGTAGAGGAACACCTGCTGCACATGCGCCGGGAGGTCCTTCCAGCGCGCGTCCTTGTCGAAGGCATAGTGCTTTGCGATGGCGTCGATGGTTTGCAGAAAATAGGGGCTCTTGCCCTTGCGCCAGGGCGCCAGCGCGCCGTCCTTGATCTTCAGCGTCTGGTCCGGGACCACCAGCCGTTCGTCAAAGAACAACTCGACCCCGAGGCCGTCGCACTCCGGACACGCCCCGAAGGGCGCGTTGAAGGAGAACAGCCGCGGTTCGATCTCTGGAATGGTGAAACCGCTGACCGGGCAGGCGAAATTCTCGGAAAAGGTCAGGCGGTCCGGCTCTGCGCTGTCGTCTTCGCCAGATTTGGGCGCCGTTTCGAGAATGGCAATCCCGTCGGCAAGATCAAGCGCGGTGCGCAGGCTGTCGGCCAGCCGCGTTTCCATGCCCTTGCGCACTACGATGCGGTCCACCACGACGTCGATGTCATGGCGGAACTTCTTGTCGAGCGTTGGCGGGCTGTCGAGTTCGTGGAACGCGCCGTCGACCTTGACCCGCTGAAAACCCTGCTTGCGCAATTCAAGGAATTCCTTGCGGTACTCACCCTTGCGGTCGCGCACGATGGGCGCCAGCAGGTAGGCCCGTGCGCCCTCTTCGAGGGTCATGATGCGGTCGACCATGTCCTGCACTTGCTGCGCCTCGATCGGCAGCCCGGTGGCGGGCGAATAGGGCGTGCCGACCCGCGCAAAAAGCAGGCGCATGTAGTCGTAGATTTCGGTGACGGTGCCCACGGTCGACCGCGGGTTCTTTGACGTCGTTTTCTGCTCGATGGAAATGGCCGGGCTGAGACCGGAGATATGATCCACATCCGGCTTTTCCATCATGTCGAGGAATTGCCGCGCATAGGCCGAGAGGCTCTCGACGTAGCGGCGTTGGCCCTCGGCATAAATCGTGTCGAAGGCCAGACTTGATTTACCAGAGCCAGAAAGCCCAGTGATCACAACCAATTCGTCGCGAGGGATGTCCACGTCGATGGACTTCAGATTGTGTTCGCGCGCACCGCGGACTTCGATCTGCTTTTGTTCCGGCATGGCAACCCCCGACTCTGCGTTGGACAACATAGTTGAAAGCCGGGGACGGGCCAATCGAAATATGCGAACGAATGATGAACGCGGCACTTCACGCACGATTAACGTTTTTTCGCGATGCTTGGACGCGCTGCGACGTGTGGAGGATTGCGCGGTGCAGAAGCGAAATTAAGGAAACCGCAATGGTCGAACGGCGCCGCGAGTCAGCCGACATTACCCCCGAATACGAGGATGCAGGCCTGTTCCGCTCCCGCAATGTCCAGCTTGAGGCGATGCTGACCGCAAGCTACTGGCGCACGAAACGGAACGACCTTGTGTTCGAGGGCTGGGTTCAGGGCAGCCCGCATGCAAACAAGCTTGTCGAAGTGGTCTTTGCCGGACGCCGGGTCGTGGAAGCGGAGAGCGTTCTGTCACGGCTCAAGACGATAATCTCGCGCGCACGCAACACGGCAAAGCGCAGCGGCACGCCCTATCAGGCCGAAACCGTGCGCATGCCGATCCGTATTTCCGGCTGCTGGCGCAATCGGTACTTCTACGACAAGGACGGCTGGCAATCCCGCCAGCACCAGCTTGTCGTGGCGCAATGGTCGTTCAAGGACGGGTTCGGCAGCATCGTCGTGCAGGGTATTCCCTCTGCCGTAACCCACCCTGACGATCAGCGGTAAAGCAGGGACATCCCCTCAGCAAAGAGATGCACCTTGGCCGGTGCAGCCCCCAGCGACACGGTCTTGCCGCGCATGTCGCGGTGAATGCCCGGCAGCTTTGCCAACACCTGCCCCGCCCCCTCCTGCGCCTTGAAATACAACAGCGTCACTTCGCCAAGCGCCTCGATGATCTCCACTTCGCCGGTGAAGGCCGCTTCCTCGTGACCGGTCACGAAATCCTCCGGACGGATGCCGACATTCACGCTAAGCCCCATGTCCGCCTCGGTGGTAGGATAGTCGGACACCGCCTTGCCACCGCCCGCAAGTTTCACGGTGGTCTGGGCGCCGGTTGCGATCACTTCGCCCGGCATCAGGTTCATCGCGGGGGAGCCGATGAACTGCGCCACGAATTCCGACCGGGGCCGTTCGTACAGGTCCAGCGGCGCGCCGACTTGCGCAATGCCCTTGTTGGCCAGCACGACGATGCGGCTGGCCAGGGTCATGGCCTCCACCTGGTCGTGGGTCACATAGACCATCGTGCGGTCCGGCATCTGTTCCTTGAGCTGTGCAATCTCGATCCGGGTCGCCACGCGCAGCGCCGCGTCGAGGTTCGAGAGCGGCTCGTCGAAGAGGAACACCTTGGGTTCGCGCACGATCGACCGGCCGATGGCCACCCGCTGCCGCTGCCCGCCCGACAGGGCCTTTGGCAGACGGTCGAGGTAGGGATCCAGCTGCAACATCTTCGCCGCGCGTGAGACGGCCTCGTCGATCTCTGCCGGGCTCTTCTTGGCCAGTTTCAGCGCAAAGGACATGTTTTCACGCACCGTCATATGGGGATAGAGCGCGTAGGACTGGAACACCATGGCGATGCCGCGCTGCGCGGGAGGCACGTCATTGACCACTTGCCCGTCGATCTCCAACGTGCCGCCGGTGATCTTTTCGAGCCCCGCGATCATCCGCAAAAGTGTGGACTTGCCACAGCCGGAAGGCCCCACAAAGACGATCAGCTCGCCCTGTTCGATGTCGAGGTTGATGTTGTTGAGCACGTTGACCGTGCCGCCATACGTCTTTTCGACGTCAGTCAATTTCAGATTGGCCATGGTCCCCCTCCCGAGTTTTTGTGGTCCCCGTGGCGCGCGCGGGCCAAGCCGCCGCGCACCACGGGGGTGATTGTCTTACATCTTTTGCGCCAGCGCGGGCTGCCACGGGCCAAGGTGCAGTTTGCCGTCCGCGGCTGGTGCTGCGCTGCCCAGATCCTGTCCGATCTGGATCCATTCCCCTGCGGGCATTTCCATCACGGCGGGCGCCCCGCTGAGGTTCACCGCGACAAGGATTGTCTGATCGCCCTCGGTGCGCGTGAAGGTGACGATGGACCCTTCGGACGCGACCTTGCTGTGCGCGCCCTTGACCAGCGCGGGATGCGCGCGGCGAAAGGCGATCGCGCGGCGGTAGTGATGCAAAAGGGCGTCAGGATCCTGTTCCTGGGCCGAAACCGCCTGTTGCATATGCACATGGCTCACCGGCAGCCAGGGCGCGCCCTCGGAGAAGCCCCCGTTCTGATTGGAATTTTCCCAGACCATCGGCGTGCGGCATCCGTCGCGGCCCTTGAACTCCGGCCAGAATTCGATGCCGTAGGGGTCCTGCAAATCCTCGAAACCCACATCCGCTTCTGTCAGGCCCAACTCTTCGCCCTGGTAGATGCAGACCGATCCGCGCAGGCACATCATCAGCGTGCACAGCGCCTTGAGCGCTGCCGGGCTGGCGTCCCAGCGCGAGGCGTGGCGCACCACGTCGTGGTTCGAAAAGGCCCAGCAGGCCCAGCCTTCGGCGACATGCTCATCGACCAGCGCCATGACCTCGGCAAAGCGATCGGACGTGGGTTGATGGGCCGAGAGAAACTCGAAGGAATAGCACATGTGCACGCGTTCATCGCCTGCCGTGTACTGGCCCATGATCTCCAGACCCTTTTGCGGATCCCCCACTTCGCCAACCGCTGTGGCGGCCGGGTATTCATCCAGAACAGCGCGGAAACGTTTCAGGAAATCAAGGTTTTCCGGGCGGTTCTTCGAGTAGAGGTGGAGTTGGTGATTATAAGGGTTCACCCGTGGTGCGATGGATTCGTCGCGTTGCTCGACCGGCAATGGCGGGTTGCTGCGCAGCGCCTGATCATGCACGTAAAAGTTGATCGTATCGAGGCGGAACCCGTCCACCCCCCGATCCAGCCAGAACCGCACCACATCCAGAAGCGCATCCTGCGCCGCTGCGCAATGAAAGTTCAGGTCAGGTTGCTCGGTCAGGAAATTGTGCAGGTAGTATTGCTCGCGCCGGCCATCCCACTGCCAGGCCGACCCGCCAAAGATCGACAGCCAGTTGTTGGGCGGCGTGCCATCGGGGTTGGGGTCCGCCCAGACAAACCAATCGGATTTCGGATTGTCCCGCGACGCGCGGCTTTCCTTGAACCACGGATGCTGGTCGGATGTGTGCGACAGCACGAGGTCGATCATGACCTTCAGGCCCAATTCATGCGCCCGCCCGACCAGCGCGTCGAAATCCGACAGCGTGCCGAACATCGGATCCACATCGCAGTAATCCGAGACGTCGTAGCCGAAGTCCTTCATCGGCGAGGCAAAGAAAGGCGAGATCCAGATCGCATCCACGCCAAGGCTCGCCACATGGTCCAGCCGCTGCGTGATGCCTTTCAGGTCGCCGATCCCGTCGCCGTTGCTGTCCTGGAAGCTGCGCGGATAGATCTGGTAGATCACCGCGCCGCGCCACCAGTCCTTGTCCACCGCCTGTGCGGAGTGGGTCTGTGTCTGAATGTTCATCCTGTGTCCTTCCCATCCCGGGTGCGCCCCCGGATCCTTGCCGCGGCGCGCCGTTAGAAGCCCCGGCGCCAGCACCGGGGCGGGTGTTGTTCTATTTCACCGAGCCGGCCAGCAGCCCGCGCACGAGGTAGCGTTGCATTGCAAAGAAGACCCCCAAAGGCACCGCGATAGAGACAAACGCCGCGGTCGCGAGGATCTCCCAGTTGCCACCGCGGGTGCCCAAAAGCTCCACGATGCGGTTGGTCATGACCGTTGTCTGGCCAGTCGCATCGATCAAGAAGACCTTGGCCACCAGCAGGTCATTCCATGTCCAGAGGAACTGGAAGATCGAAAAGCTGGCCAGCGCCGGAAAGCTCAGCGGCAGGATGATCTTTGTGAAGATCTGGAACTCTGTCGCGCCATCCACGCGGGCGTTTTCGATGATGTCGCGTGGCAAGCCGGACATGTAGTTGCGCAAGAGATAGATCGCCAGTGGCAAGCCAAAGCCCGTATGCGCGAGCCACACCCCCAGGTAGCCTTTGCCGATGCCAATGTTGAGGTGAAGCTTCAGAAGCGGGATCAGCGCCAGTTGCAGCGGCACCACAAGGAGCCCGACAACAAAGGCAATCAGCAGTGCGCGCCCCGGAAAATCCATCCATGCCAATGCATAAGCGGCAAAGGCGGCCACGACGATGGGGATGATTGTCGCCGGGATCGTCACGGTCAGCGTGTTGAAAAAGGCCTTGGCCATGCCTTCGGAGTTGCTTTCGTCAAACAGCATCAGTCGGTAGTTGCTGATGGTGAACTCTGGCGCGATCTCGGCGGTCACAAAGACCCGCGGGCCGCGGCCGCCGGAAAACGCCTCGGTGTGGGACAGCCGGTAATCGCCGTTGGCGGCGAGCGTGATCTCCCCCCCGCTCCGCAGTTCGGCGCTTTGGCCGGGCGTGAAATCCCCGATAGCGCGCGAACTGACACCCCAGACAGAGATCACCGCAGCGTCCCGGCCCTCTTCGTCAAAGAGATTGCCGGAGATCACGAAAAGATCCCCCTCCTGCACCTGGCTGTCGGGTGGCGCGGTGCGCATCACGAGGTTCTGCTCGGCGGAGAACATGCTCTTCCACCAGCCGGATGTGGCGATCTGGTCCGCGGTGCGGAACGACGACACAAACAGGCCAACAGTGGGAAAGAGCCAGAGCGCCACAATCACCACGACGGAAATGTTCACAGCCCAGCTGAGCGAGGATTTGGAACCGGCAATGTTGTCCATGATGTTTCCCTTTGTCCTGTCGCTTCACTGTCCGGGGGCTGATCCGTGGCCCTACCGCTTTGTTGCTTGAGGGCAGGTTGTGTGCCCTATCGCTTCGCTGCTTGAGGGCAGGTTGTGTGCCCTATCGCTTCGCTGCTTGAGGGCGGGTTGATTGCCCTA
>JBELMB010000092.1:0-10738 GCA_042088665.1 Sagittula sp. | reverse complement strand
TCGCTTCGCTGCTTGAGGGCGGTTTGAGTGCCCTATCGCTTCGCTGCTTGAGGGCGGTTTGAGTGCCCTATCGCTTCGCTGCTTGAGGGCAATGCACCCTGCCCCACCTTCCGCCAAGAGCCCCTGCCCTCAGCGCATTTCCTGCCGCACCTGACGCACGTTCCAGACAAGGATCGGTGTCACCAAAAGCATGATCACGATCGCAGAGGCCGACCCGACACCCCAGTCGTTCGCCACAAAAAGCTGCGTAAACATGTAGTTGGCCAGAACCTGCGTGCCCCATTGCCCGTTGGTCATGGCAAAAACGATGTCAAAGACCTTCAGCACCGTCAGCGTGATCGTCGTCCAGACCACCATGATCGTGGCGTAGATCTGCGGCACCTTGATCTTGAAGAAGATCTGCAAGGGCCCCGCGCCGTCGACGATGGCCGCTTCGATGGTCTCTTCGGGGATGCCGCGCAGGGCCGCCGAGAGGATCACCATGGCAAAACCGGTCTGGATCCAGATCAGCACCACCATGAGAAAGAAGTTGTTCCAGATCGGGATCGTCAGCCATTGCGCGGGCTCGGTCCCCCCGAACCAGACATAGAGCGCATTCAGCACACCGATCTGTTCGGTGCCCTCGGGGCGCGCATCATAGACCAGTTTCCAGATCACCGAGGCCCCCACAAAGGAGATCGCCATCGGCATGAAGATCAGCGATTTCGCGATATTGCCCCAGCTCAGCCGGTCCGTCAGCTGCGCCACGAGCAGGCCGAAAATCGTCGACATGGCCGGCACCACGATCAGCCAAAGCAGGTTGTTGCGCATGGCTTCCCAGAACTTCGGCTCGCTCATCATCTGCGCGTAATTCGCGAAGCCGACAAAGGCGCCGCCCTGGCTGCGATCGGTGAACGACAGGCGCAGCGTCTCGAAGACCGGGTAGGCGAGGTAAAGCGACAGCGCGAAAAGCGCCGGAAAGAGAAACAACCAGGGGCGCACCATGTTGGCACGATTGATGTTCAAGCCAGCCTTCGCCCCTTTTGCGGGAAAGATCACGCGGTCCAGAAGCTGGTTGGACGCCCAGAAGTAGGTGACGCAGGCGCTCACGCCGATCACGATGGTCAACAGACCCTGCAATGCCGGATGCATGGCGTCGTTCCTCCCCGCTTGTCATGATGTGTTTGGTTTGATGGCCGCCCCCGGCGAAAACATGCGGGGGGCGGCCTGAACTCGGAACGTCCGTGAGTGGTAGATTACTTCAGAGCATCCCAGCTGTTCTGGATTTCTTCGGCGACGGCAGATGCGTCCTTGCCGCCGGCATAGTCGACCATGCCGGTCCAGAACGACCCTGCGCCAACACCACCGGGCATCAGGTCAGATCCGTCGAAACGGAAGGTGGTCGCCCCCAGAAGGATGTCGTTCATCTTGGCCGTCGGGGCATCCGCGAACTTGGAGGTATCAACACCCTTGTGCGGCGTCAGGAAGCCGCCGCGCGCCATCCAGATCTCATGCGCTTCCGGCGTCTGCAGGAATGCAATCAGGTCATGCGCCGCGTCGTTTTCGTTGGTGATCGCCCAAAGCGTGCCTGCGCCCAGGACAGGTGCGCCAAGGTCCTTCTCGGCATAGGCCGGGAAGTAGAAGAAGTCCGCGTCCAGACCCACATCGGTGCCCTCGGGGAAGAAGGCCGGGATGAACGAGGCCTGACGGTGCATGTAGCACTGCGGCGGCGACGCAAAGAGACCCTTGGGGCTGTCACGGAAATCGGTGGAGGCCACCGCACCCGCGCCACCGGCAACATAGTCGTCATTGCGGGCAAATGCGCCGAATTCCTCGATCGCGCCGACCACCTTGGGATCGGTGAAGGGCATGTCGTTGGACACCCATGCATCGTAATCCGCAGGCGACTGCGTGCGCAGCATCATGTCTTCGACCCAGTCGGTTGCCGGCCAGCCGGTCGCGCCACCGGAACCCAGACCGATGCACCACGGCGTCTCGCCATCGGCGACGATCTGGTCGGTCAGCGCCTTGAGTTCTTCCATGGAGGTCGGGATGTCGTAGCCCGCATCCTCGAAGTTCTCCGGCACGTACCAGACCAGCGATTTCACATCGACCTTGTAGAAGAATCCGAACAGCGCGTCGGATCCGTCGGCATCCGCATAGGTGCCCAGATCGACCCAGGACTGGCCCGCGGCGTAATTCTCGACAACCCAGTCGCCCGTGCCGTCCTTGAGAGGCGCGAGAAACCCGCGCGACGCCATGTCGGATGCAAGGCCCGGCTGCGGGAAGATCGCGACATTCGGCGCAGAGCCCGCTTCGGAGTCGACCACGATCTGCTGTTCGAAGCTGTCGGAGCCAACGTAGGACACGTTGTGGCCCGATGCCTCGGCAAAGGCGCCCAGAACCACTTCGACGATTTCCTGATCCGGCCCCAGCCAGGGTCCAAAGACCGTGACATCCTCGGCATGTGCGAGGCTCGCGGAAAGCGCAACGCTGGCGACACCCGCATAAAGCGATGTTTTCATGACTATTCCTCCCTGAAGGCCACACTGCATGTGGCCTGGTGCTCCCTGTCGCGCGGTGGAATCAAAAGGTTTCCAAAGCGCTTTGGATGCATCTAACCTTTCTGATCCACCCTGCCGTGTCAACTGTTTTGCCTATAAATCATGTGGGTTTTCAAATTCCCCTTTCATGAAACAGAGCGGCGCCAGACAGGCCGAGGCGTCAAAATCCCTTGACAAAACCAAAGCGCTTTGGCTCAACGAACATCATGAACCTGAAACAACTCTCTGAGCATCTGAAGCTGTCGCAGACCACGGTGAGCCGCGCCCTGAACGGTTACCCTGAGGTAAATGAGAAGACTCGTCAAAGGGTTCTGGAGGCCGCGCGAACGCTGAACTATAGCCCCAATGCCCGCGCAAAAGGGCTGGCCACGGGCCGCGCGCAGGCCATCGGGCACATTCTGCCGATCTCTGTGAGCCATGAGATGGTGAACCCGATCTTTGGCGATTTCATCTCCGGCGCGGGGGAGACATACGCAAAGGCCGGATATGAGATCGTGATCTCGCTGGTCGATGACACGGCCGAAGAGCAGGCCTATCGGTCGATCCATGCACGCGGCGCTGTCGATGGCATCATCGTGCACGGCCCCCGCATGTCTGAGCCGCGCATCACGCTGCTGTCCGAACTGGGCATGCCCTTCGTCGTGCATGGCCGCGCCTCAGAAGAGACCACGTCCTATTCCTGGCTCGACACCAACAATGGCCGTGCTTTCGAGCGCGCGACCGAGTTCCTGCTTGATCTTGGTCACCGCCGGATCGCATTGATCAACGGGCTGGAATTCATGGATTTTGCCCATCGTCGCCGCGCGGCCTTCGGACGGGCGCTGGCGGCGCGTGGCCTGTCACCGGACCCGGCGCTCATGCGCTCGGAAGAGATGACAGAGGTCTATGGGTTTCGCACGGCGCGCGAGATGCTGACGCAGGACGCGCCGCCCACCGCCTTTCTGGTGTCTTCCATGATCACGGCGATCGGGGTTCGCCGCGCCATCCAGGAGGCCGGCCTGGTGATGGGGCGCGATGTCTCTGTCATCACCCATGACGACGACCTCAGTTACCTCAAGAACGGGCACGATGTGCCGATCTTTACCGCGACGCGTTCATCCGTGCGCGACGCAGGTCGGCACGCTGCCGAGATGTTGCTGGCCCAGATCCGCTTTCCCGGCCGCGCGCTCCAGACCCAACTGATGGAGGCCGAGCTGATCATCGGAACCTCCACCGGCCCGGCGCCCTGACACCATGGGACCGACACGCCATGCTCTCCCCGCATCGGGCGCGGCCCGCCGTGCCACGCGCCCCGGCGCCGCTGGCCACACCCCGGCCCGCCCGACGTCGCGCCCGCACCGCGGACGCCTGACACGACACGGCTGAACGGCCCGCCCGGTCCGCCGCCCCCTTCACGCCTCAAACAGGTCTATTCGCCATGCGCCACACACGCTCTGATTTCCCCGAGGGTTTTCTCTTTGGTACCGCCACATCCAGCTACCAGATCGAAGGCCACGCCCAGGGCGGCGCGGGCCGGACCCAATGGGATGATTTCGCCGCCACGCCCGGCAATGTGGTCCGCGCCGAACACGGCGCGCGCGCCTGCGATCACTACACCCGCTACGCGGCCGATCTCGATCTCGTGGCAGAGGCTGGCTTTGACGCCTACCGCTTTTCGCTCAGCTGGGCGCGGGTCCTGCCCGAAGGCCGGGGCACGCCCAACCCCGAGGGGCTGGATTTCTACGACCGCCTGACCGACGCGATGCTGGAACGCGGGCTCAAGCCCTGCGCGACGCTCTACCATTGGGAACTGCCCTCACCGCTGCTGGATCTTGGCGGCTGGCGCAACCGCGACATCGCCGAATGGTTCGCCGACTACACCCATGTGATCATGTCGCGCATCGGGGACCGGATGTTCTCTGTTGCGCCGATAAACGAGCCATGGTGCGTGGCCTGGCTGAGCCATTTCATGGGGCAGCACGCGCCGGGTGTGCGCGACATTCGCGCCGCTGCCCGCGCCATGCACCACGTGCTGCTGGCCCATGGTCGCGCGATCGAGACCATGCGCGATCTGAACATGCAAAACCTTGGCGGTGTCTTCAATTTCGAATGGGCCACCCCCGCCGACGACAGCGCCGAAAGCATCGCCACGGCCGCGCGTTACGACGCCATCTACAACCGATGGTTCCTCGGCGGTGTTTTCAAGGGCGCCTACCCCGAAGCTGCGCTCGAAGGGCTGGCGCCCCATCTGCCCAAGGGCTGGCAAGATGATTTCCCCACGATACAGGCGCCGCTCGATTGGTGTGGTCTGAACTACTACACGCGCAAGATCATCGCACCGGATCCGGGCCCATGGCCCGCGCTCAAAGAGGTCGAAGGCCCGCTGCCCAAGACGTTCATGGACTGGGAGATCTACCCCGAAGGTCTCCATGCTTTTCTCACCCGAACAGCCGCGGAATACACCGGCGACCTGCCGCTTTACGTGACCGAAAACGGCATGGCCTCGCCCGACCGATACAGGGATGGCTCAGTCCCGGATCCCGACCGCATCGCCTATATCGACGTGCATCTCGACAAGGTCGCGCAAGCCATTGCCGAAGGCGCGCCAGTAAACGGCTATTTCATCTGGTCGCTGCTCGACAACTACGAATGGGCGCTTGGATACGAAAAGCGTTTTGGCCTCGTGCATGTGGATTTCGACACCCTTGAGCGCACGCCAAAAGCTTCGTATCACGCGCTCAAAGCTGCATTGAAAGCCTGACACCATGACAAAGGCCCCTTCCGTTGTCGTCGACATCGGCGGCACCAACACCCGTGTCGCGCAAAGCCGCGGCGGCGACGTGCAGCCCGCCACCATCGAAAGGTTCCGCAACGCGGAGCACAGCGGGCTGGAGCCGATCCTGGACGCCTACCTCGCCCGGCACGGCCAGACCGAAGCGATCTGCATCGACATGGCCGGACCCGTGGTCAATGGTGTCGGGACGCTGACCAACCTCGACTGGCGCATCGATGCTCAGGCCCTGAGCGCGCGCACCGGCGCCGCGACCGTGGCGGTGCTGAACGATCTGCAGGCACAGGGTTGCGCGGTGCGCCATCTCGGCAGCGACAGCCTGCAACAGGTGGTCACCGCCCCCCGGATCAATGCCGACGTGCGGCTCGTGGTCAATGTGGGCACAGGGCTGAACGCGGTGCCCGTCTACACCATGGGCACCCGCACCCTCGTCCCGCCCGCCGAGGCTGGCCACATCACGCTTCAAGCCCGCAACACAGAAGAGTTGCGCCTGCTCGACTGGATTGCGGCCCGCCACCCCACCCCGGGCGCAGAGGACGTGCTGTCGGGACGCGGTCTGGAACGTCTCTATGCCTGGGTCTGCCACGACGAAGGCAGGGGATCACCGCTGGAGGCCGCCGAGATCATGCGCGCTTTTCTCGACGGCGCGCCCAGAGCGAGGCGCGCCGCGGGCCTCTTCGCCCGCCTGCTGGGACGCTACACCGGAGATCTCGCCCTGATCTCCATGCCTGTTGGCGGGATTTACCTCGTCGGTGGCGTGGTCCGCCACCTCGGCCCGCACCTGCAGGAACTGGGCTTCACAGAGGCCTTTCTGGACAAGGGCCGCTTTTCAGGATTCATGCAGCAGTTCCCGGTTGATCTTGTCACAGACGACTACGCCGCCTTGCGAGGCTGCGCGGTGCATCTGGCCGAACACCAATCCTGAGGCCCAGAAAAAGGTACAAAACAAGGTACAGAGCAAGGCACAAGACAATTCTCGGGCCTCGTTTCGGGCAAAAGGCAAACAATCAACCACACCCGCACTTGCCCCGTCGTCCAAAACCCAAAGCCGTGCCGCTGCCTCCCCGGTCATGGCTCACCCAAAGACGTCGCCGCCTTCCATGCAGGCCAACCAAGCCCCCTTCTGTGTTTCTCTGTTTCCAAAATACTCCGGGGTGAATTGGCCGCAGGCCAAGAGGGGCAGCGCCCCTGCCCCGCTTTCAGTCAGCCCTTGCCGCGCCTCGCCATTCGCGCCATGTACATCGTATGATCCTCCGCGCCATCCTTCTCATGATCTTATCGATGGCGCTTCTGGGGGGGGCGGACGCCTTGTTCAAACTGGCGACCAATGCCGCCCCCATCGGTCAGGTCATGACGCTGGTCTCTCTCGGAGGCACAGCGCTTTTTGTAAGCGCGGGCGCCATTCTGGGCATCTCCATCTTCACGAAAGACGCGCTCCACCCGATGGTGCTCCTGCGCAACCTCTTCGAAATCATCGGGGCCATCGGCATGGTGGTCGGCCTCAAATACGTCTCGCTTCCGGTCTTTGCCGCGATCATACAGGCGGGCCCGCTGGTCGTGACACTGGGTGCGGCGATCTTCCTCAAGGAACACGTCGGCTTGCGCCGCTGGACCGCCGTGGCCATCGGGCTGTTCGGGATGCTTCTGGTGATCCGTCCCTGGTCCGGCACGTTCACCGGGTGGGAGCTGTTTGCCGTCATGGGAATCGCGGCCCTCTCGGCACGCGATTTGATAACCCGGCTGTCTCCCTCCCACATCCACGCGCTGTCGATCTCCACCTGGGGGTTCGCCGCGACGCTTTTGCCCGGTCTGGTGTTCTGGCTCGGCGCGGGCTTTGACTTTGTCTCCACACCGCCAGCGATCTGGCCCATCCTTGGCGCCATCGTGGTGACGACCACCGGCTATCTGGCGATCACCTCCGCCATGCGCATGGCCCCGGCCTCCATCGTCGCCCCCTTTCGCTACACTCGCCTCGTGTTCACCACTGCGCTCGGGATGCTGATATTCGGCGACCGCCCCGACGCATGGACCTTGCTTGGCGCGGCGATCATCTTTGCCGCAGGGCTCTACACATTCCTGCGCGAACGCCAATTGGCGCGGCAAACGGCCTGAACCAACTGCGCCCAAGGCGAAACCGCAACACGCGGGCCAAAGTCGCCCGGCATCCCTTTCCCAGGACATCACAAACGCGCATCGCAATGTCGCCCGCCGCGCCTTTGGACCAGATCGTCAGAACGTTAGCGCTCACCTCATGCCGCATGGCGGCGTTAGCGATAACAGGGTCATTTACTTATGCCTCCCGCCTGCTAGAAGGGCGCCAACTGCCTTGGAGGGACCTCATGAGCACCATCATCGACATCCACGCCCGCGAAATCCTCGACAGCCGGGGCAACCCGACCGTCGAAGTCGACATCACGCTGGAAGACGGCACCATGGGCCGCGCCGCAGTGCCGTCCGGCGCCTCCACCGGTGTGCACGAAGCGGTCGAAAAGCGCGACGGCGACACCGCCCGCTACAAGGGCAAAGGCGTGCTCGAGGCCGTGGCTGGCGTGAACGGTGAAATCGCGGAAGCCATCCTTGGCTTCGATGCCACGGAACAGGTGGCCATCGACACCACGATGATCGAACTGGACGGCACCGAAAACAAGGGCCGTCTCGGTGCCAACGCGATCCTCGGCGTCAGCCTCGCCGTCGCCAAGGCCGCCGCGGATTACTGTGAACAGCCGCTGTTTCGCTACGTGGGTGGGACCTCTGCGCGCACCCTGCCCGTTCCGATGATGAATATCATCAACGGTGGCGAACACGCCGACAACCCCATCGACATCCAGGAATTCATGATCATGCCGGTCGCGGCAACCAGCATCCGCGAAGCGGTGCGCATGGGCTCCGAAGTGTTCCACACGCTCAAGAAAGAACTGTCCGGCGCGGGCCTGTCCACGGGCATCGGCGACGAGGGTGGCTTTGCCCCCGACATTGCCTCCACCCGCGAAGCGCTGGATTTCATCCTGAAGTCGATTGAAAAGGCCGGCTACAAACCCGGCGAAGACATCCATCTGGCGCTGGATTGCGCGGCGACGGAATACTTCAAGGACGGTGCCTATGTCCTGTCTGGCGAGGGCAAGACCCTGACCCCGACCGAGAACGCCGCCTATCTCGAAGCGCTTGTCAACGACTACCCGATCATTTCCATCGAAGACGGTATGTCGGAAGACGACTGGGAGGGCTGGATTGCCCTGACCGAAACACTTGGCCACCGCTGCCAGCTGGTGGGCGACGACCTGTTTGTCACCAACCCCGCGCGGCTCGCCATGGGGATCGAACGGGGGGCGGCCAATTCCATGTTGGTCAAGGTGAACCAGATCGGCACGCTGACAGAGACCCTGCAAGCCGTCGACATGGCCCACCGCGCGCGCATGACCAATGTCATGTCGCACCGTTCGGGCGAAACCGAAGACGCCACGATTGCCGATCTCGCCGTGGCCACCAACTGCGGCCAGATCAAGACCGGCAGCCTTGCGCGCTCGGACCGGCTGGCAAAGTACAACCAGTTGATCCGCATCGAGGAAATGCTGGAAGAAACCGCCATCTACGCGGGCCGCAGCATCCTGCGCTAACAGTTTGCGACACGATGCCGCGCTCTGTGCGGGCGCGGCATACCTATACGAAAGTACAGGTACACTTGGCATTTGAGATTGTCTGAGCGAAAGTCAAACCAGGCTGGGTACAATCAAAAAATGCACGCTTCGCGGCACACTCTTGCGGCGGACCGTTAACGTGTAGTTGTGGGAGAGGCAGAATGCCTCCGCTTGCCTATCAGACCCGCATGGATGAAGTGCGCCGGGCCGAATACGGGTCACGCGTCGAAGTGGCCGTGCGCTATGCGGTACTGCTCTGTGTGTCGATCGTCATCTATATCGTTTTACAGGACGCTATTGCCATCTTCTGGAGCGTGTCGCACCTGTTCTGGGAGGTCATGACGATCCTCCTGCTGCGCCTGCCCGCGCGTGTCTCTCCCCGGATCCGGTACTGGTCGGCGCTTGGGTGTTATACGATGTCGGGCTTCACCTTCGCCGCGATGCCGCTTTACCTCATTGCGACGGAGAACAGCCTGTCGATGATCTTTGCCGCCTCGGCGGGAGTCATCGGGCTGGCGGTCTACACCCTGCAGCGTCGGCATCACGATGTCGGGCTGATGCTGTCCGACATGGTGCAGATCCTGCTGATCTCCGCCAGCCTGCTGATGATCCTGTTGCCGCAAGTGTCCGGCTGGTCGGATCGCGCGCTGATTGTCTTTACGCTGGTGGCGCTGATCGGCTACTACCTCAGCGCATTGTTTGGCAGCGTGCAGCAGCACCGCCAGCTGCGGGATGCCCAGCATCGCTATGCCAGCGCCCAGAAAGCCCGGGCGTTGAACCAGTTCGTTGGCGGGGTGGCGCATGATTTCAACAATCAGTTGACGGCGATCCTGGGTCATCTGGAGCTTTACGACCTGCTCGATGACCAGAAAGAACGGGCCTCTGCCTTGAAGCAAAGCCGCGAGGCCGCGCGGCGCGCCGCGCTGACCGTGCGGCAATTGCTGGCCTCCAGCGGGCGCACACGGCTGACGCCACGCATGCAGCCCATCGGCGTGTTCCTCACCGACATCAAGACCTGTTGGAAACGCTGCTGGCCTCACCGATGAAAATCACGCTGGAGCACACCCCCGATGACCTCAGCGCCTTCGTGGACCGCGACATGCTGGAGACCTGCGTGATTCAGGCGGCGCTGAACGCGCAGGACGCCTGCAACGGATCGGGGCGTATCCGGCTTTGGGCCGAGACCTGGCATGACCTGCCGGGGGGGGACCATCATGCCCCCGAAACCGCAACCCCTTACAGCGTGGTGCTGATCGAAGATGACGGCCCCGGCGTGCCCCATGAGGCGCTGCCGATGCTGGCGGAGCCCTTCTACACCACAAAAAACGTCGGCGAAGGCAGCGGCCTTGGGCTGTCTGCCGTGGCGGGCTTCGCCAAGCAATCTGGCGGCACGCTGGTCCTGACGAACGGGACAGACGCAGGCCTGCGGCTGGCGATTGTGCTGCCTTCGGGTCCCGGGCCCAAATCCACGACGCCAGAGGCGCCGAAGGCGAGTGGGACCGCCGGTGCGCCGGTTGCAGACTCCACGCCGCCTCTGGATGCTGTCGTGCCGCCTGAGGTGATCCCCCCGACGCCCGCCAGTGCGGCGCCCGAAAAGACAGCCCCACCGGTGCGACAACCCTCGCTGTCATAGCCACAGCGCCTTGCGTGCATGCATCGTCTGCACTGAACTGCACCGGGATGCCTGGCAGGACAAGAACGCCTCACGACCTGACCCGCATCAGTTCTGCGCACGGGCAGGTTCCTGGAGTTGTTTGCCGCTGAAGCGCAAGCATTCAGTGGTCAAACTG
>JBELMB010000091.1:5297-19737 GCA_042088665.1 Sagittula sp. | reverse complement strand
CGTGTGCTCTTCCGATCTGGGTCTTTGGCTACGGATCCCTGATGTGGGACCCTTCCATCGAATTTGTCGAAGTCCGGCGCGCACGCACCGATGGCTATGGCCGCAGCTTTTGCATCTGGGACGAAGGCGGGCGCGGGTCACGCGACAGACCCGGGCTCATGCTGGCGATGGATGCGGGCGACGGCTGTGAGGGGCTCGCCTTTCGCATCGCGGCCCGACAGACCGAGCATGAGACATTTGTGCTGTTCCGCAGGGAAATGATCGTCGATGTCTATCACCCGGTCTGGCTGACCCTCGACACGGCTCAGGGCCCGATCGAGGCCCTGTCGTTCGCCGCCAACCACGCCAGTGACAAGGTCAGGCCCGGGATCCCGCTGCCTGAACAGGCGTGCATGATCGACGGGGCCGAGGGCATGCTGGGCCGCAACCTTGACTACCTGCAAAGCACCGGCGCGCATCTGGATTTGATGAACATCGCCGATCCCTATATCGATGCGCTGCTGGCGCAAACGGCGCAGCTGCGCCCCGGCTCAGCACCCGCAGATGGCGGCTAGGCGCGGGCCGCACCTACAGCCAGAATCCCCCGATCCGGGTGGCGTTGGGGTCCCCCTTGCAGGTCGCCATGCGGTCCGCCCAGACCCGTTGGTAGCGCGCCACGGTGCCGTGATGGGTGTCCTTGTCATATCGCGCCTGGATCAGGCCGGCGCGGGTGCGGAAATGGTAGTCGAACAACCGCAAGCCTTCGGTGGTGACGTCGGCAGCGGTCGCCATTTCGAGATCTTCGAGCTTTTTCGCCACGACGCGTGCGATGCAGAATCCCAAATCAAAGTGAAAGGATTCATGCGCCAGAAGGGCGGCAGTCTTTGCTGTACCGGTGGTCACCGAGGCCTGCGGCGTGATCGTCAGCGTGTTCGGATCGGGCACTCGGAACTTGCCACCCGAGGCCACCGGCGTGCCATTGGCCAGCTGATAATCAAAGCTCGTGTAAGCGTCGATGGTGTGCCCATCCGCGGGATCCACGAGGGGCGGCGGGACGACGGTGAAATCCCCCCACGTGAGTTCGGTTCCGGTCAGGGTGCTGGAGACGGCGGTAATGGTCATGCGATAAGTCCACTATGGCTGAAACGAAAAGCGAGTCTTGATGTGGCGGCGCGGATGCAACCGCTGAAACAGCGTGGTCCGGTCAAGGCACTTGCGCGTGACTGGATAAGGTCAGGGGCCGCGCGGCCAGGGGACCGAAATGGGTCCTCGCGCGGGTGGGCAATGCTTGGTGCAAGGTATCACGCGGATGGGAGCGCCCATAAGTCATGCAGACTGTGTGAATACTCAGCGCAGCTACTTGGGTAAAGGCGATCCCGTGTAGGGATTGGTTTCTGGGGAAGTCGTAACGGTTTTCCGCTTGTGCGCGGCGTACGGCGATTTCTCGGCGTATCTCGGGGCTTAGAAGACCAATGTGGACCGTTTCCCGCAAAAAAGGGCCTGTCTCACGCTCCGACCGCCGCGATCAGGCCTGGGGCACCGATCAAGGTGATGGCGCGGCGGAGATTGTAGACGAGGGCTGTGAGGCTGAACTCAGCGCGGACGTTTTCGAGACGGTGCATCAGGAAAGCGCCTTGGTTCATCCACTGTTTGATCGTGCCGAACGGGTGCTCGACGGTTTGGCGGCGGATATCTTGCAGCTCGGGTCGTGCCGCAACACGCTCGGCCATAAGTTCGAGCTGCGCTTCGTTGGCGTAGCGGCTGAGCTGGCGGAAGTCTGATTTGGTGCATTGGGATTTGAGCGCGCAATCACCACAGACGCCGTGGCCGGTGTACATACGTATCTCGACCGCGCGTTCCTTTCGGATGCTGCGCAGGCGCAAGAACCGCTTACCAGGGCATACGTAACCGTCTCGCTCAGGGTTAAAAGTGAATTGTTCTTTGGGGAACAAGCCCTGGCGTTTGGCGGGGCCGCGATCTGGCTTAGGCACGAAGGGTATCATTCCAGCCTTTTCGCAGGCGTCGATATCCTCGGCCTGAAAGTAACCCCGATCCGCGACGACCTCCAAAGTCTCAACCTCCAAAAGGGCTTTGGCGGCTTCAGCGGTCTCTGTCAGATGCCCGTAGTCCAACACCTTGTTGGTGACATGCTGTTCGGCGATCAGGCTGTGCTTAGCGTCCACGGCGATCTGGATGTTGTAACCAACGCCGACTTTGGTCATGCGCGCCATGGCACGGGCGTCGGGATCGGTGAGCGAGATTTGATCCTCACCTGAAGCCTGTAACTCCGACCGATAGCTGCGGAGTTGATCACGGCGGGCACGGATGTTGGCGATCTTTTCTTCCAGGTTGTCGGCCTGGCTGGACCCGGGAGCGCCCCGGTCGTCGCCGTCCCCAGTATCGAGCTGCGCCAGATACTTCTCCAGGCGCTCGTCGCTCTGCTGGATCAATTTGTCGAGCGAGGCCTTGGTGAAATTGCGATCCTTGTTGTTCACGGCTTTGATCCGCGTGCCATCGACCGCGATCAGCTCACGCCCATAAAGATCAAGGTCGCGGCACAGAACCACAAATTCGCGGAACACCTGCTTGAAAGCCTTACTGTTTTGCCGACGGAAATCTGCAATGGTTTTGAAGTCTGGCCGGAGCTGGCGCAGGAGCCAGATGACTTCAAGGTTCCGGTGCGTTTCAGCCTCCAACCGACGGCTGGAACGAACGCGGTTCAGATAGCCGTAGATGTACAGCTTCAGCAGATCACCAGGATGATAGCCTGGCCGCCCCGTCCGTTCGGGGTGCGCGCGGACAAATCCGAGTGCCACCAGATCAAGCTGATCTACGAAAGCGTCAATGAAACGGACAGGATTATCTGGGCCGACATAGTCTTCGACAACAGCGGGCAGAAGCAGGGTTTGGGAGCGGTCTGTGCCGGTGATCGTGCGCATGGCCGATATTACCACCTGATAACGGGCCAAGGAATCCCAAATATCACTTTGAGTATACCCAAAACGCCCCACACCGCGGACATCCCAGGGCTGAATTTTCTTGTCCGTTTTGGGTCGATTGTGAGAAACTGGACAGAAATGAGCACAGGCACACCCAAAATGAACACCCCCGCCCGGATCGGCTATGCGCGCACCTCGACAGTCGAGCAAAACCTTGATGCGCAAATCGCAGCGCTCGAGGCGGCCGGTTGCACCATGGTCCGCACCGAGCAGAAGTCCGGCGCACGTCTCGGAGATCGGCGGGAACTAACTACGATCCTCGACTTCATCCACAACGGCGAGACTCTTGTCGTCACGCGCATTGACCGCTTGGCCCGGTCCATGCGCGACCTCCAGATCATCGTGGACCGGCTCAAGCAGAAAGGCGCACACCTTGTGGCCACTGAACAGCCTGTCGATACCTCGACAGCGGCAGGTAAGGCTTTCTTCGACATGCTGGGTGTGTTCGCCGAGTTCGAGACCAACCTGCGCCGGGAACGCCAAACCGAAGGTATCGCCGCCGCTAAAACCAAAGGCGTCTACAAGGGCCGACCACCCAAGATCGACATGGAAGCTATCAAACGCCGCCTGTCAGAGGGCGAACGCCCAATCGACATCGCCCGCGACATGGGCATCGCCCGAAGCACCGTCTACAAAGCGAAATCGCAGATCACAGCATAAATTTGCCAAACTACCTTGGAGATGCCAGGCACTTCGCTTTGATGGCATGGAAATCATAAATCGAGTGGCGTGTTACTGCTGCCAATTGCGAAGAGGAGCGCGTGAGATGCAGTGGATTTTGCAACAGTTCGAAGACACCGAGAAACTGGCAAACGCCTTGGATCGTCTTGATATCCCGTACACATGGCACAAGGTCGTTCCCTTCGTCGGAGACCTTCAGCCCGAACCAGTGATCGAAAACAAGGACGCCGTGATCTTGTTCGGGTCTTACACCCTCTGGCGATACGCGCAGCGAGAAGCCCTGAGCCCTGGCGTGTTCAAGATCAAGCCGTTCGTCCGCGAAGAACCATGGCATCCCTACCTCTTGAATGGCGCTGACGCTCTATTTCTTTCGTTACGAGACATCCCTGATCGTCTCCCGAAGGAGGATCGTCAGTGGTTTATGCGTCCTGTTGATGACAGCAAAGAGGAACCCGGCAAGGTGCGCCAAGCTGCCGACATCGTCGCCTTGGCGGAGCGCGTCTTGATCCTCGATGAGGAGGAAATCCCAAGAGGGTCATTGCGGCATGACACCGAACTCATGCTGACCCAGCCCGCACATATTCTGAAGGAATGGCGGATTTGGATTGTCAACGACGTCATCCGTACTTTCTCGCTCTACAAAGAAGGGTCGCGGGTCGTCTACCGGCCCGAGATCGACCAAGACGCCGCAGACTTTGCTGAGCAAATGGTGCGCCTTAACCCGAAATATGCCCGCGCATACGTCATGGATATCTGCCGCACCGAAACTGGTCTGAAGATGCTCGAAACAAACTGCATCAACGCGGCAGGCTTCTACGCCGCTGACCTCCTCAAACTCGCTGACGCGATACACCACATCAACGGATTCAAGCCGTAAAGCAAGGCTCCGCCTCTATCCACTACTGAACCGTAAGAGACCTTTTCAGCCAAGCCGGGTGTTTTCACACAGTCTGCATGAATACCGCACCTCATGATCCTGTCAGTTGATCCGGTGGCGTGACCAAATCGGACAGCCGGGGCCTTGCGGCGCTTGGGCAGGGGTCTCTGGTCAGGGGTTCACAACGGTGCAAAGCACCGCGCGACGCGCCCAAAGCGCCATTCCAACCCCACGTCCACAGGCCTGCGGCGTCGCGGTTCAGGCGGTTCACTGGCGCCCTGCGAAAACTAGACCCTGCATTCGGGCCTGCCCGGCCTGTCAGATGTCGGCCCCGGTGACCGTGCTGTGCATCACGGACTGCGTGCCGATGGCCTCCCAATCCCATGCGATGCCAAGTCCCGGCGCGGCGGAGGGCACGGCAAAGCCGTCCTCGATCCGGATCTGCTCTGTTGTGACGGTGTCAAGCTGCGGAATGTATTCCAGCCACTTGGCGTTTGGCACGGCGCAGACCAGTGGCAGGTGCAGTTCCATCAGGAAATGCGGGCAGACCATGACGTTGAACGCCTCCGCCAGATGCGCGGTCTTCAGCCAGGGTGTGATGCCCCCGATGCGCGCCACATCCACCTGAACGATGCTGGCGGCCCCGGCCTGCAGGTAGTCCTTGAACTGGCTCAGGGAATACATGCTCTCGCCCACGGCGATCGGCACGGAAGTGCGACGCGACAGTTCCACATGGGCGGAGACGTCATCGGCGGGCAGCG
This sequence comes from Sagittula sp., assembly GCA_042088665.1. Lineage (GTDB taxonomy): Bacteria > Pseudomonadota > Alphaproteobacteria > Rhodobacterales > Rhodobacteraceae > JBELMB01. The sequence continues at coordinate 14,440 of JBELMB010000091.1, read as the reverse complement.
GTTCTTCGAACCAGCCGACGCCGGTCTCTTCCAAAACGCGCGCACGCCGGATCGCTTCTGACAGGGAAAACCCCTGATTGCCGTCGGTAAAGATCTCGTACCCCGGGCCAACCGCGTCCCGCACGGCGTGCAGACGCACGGCATCCTCGCTCAGATGGGGGCGACCGATCTTGATCTTGGACCCGCTGAAGCCCTGCGCCTGCATGGCCAGTGCATCCGCGACCAGCGCCCCGGTCTCAAGATGCAGCCAGCCGCCCTCGGTCGAATACAGCGGGATGCGCGGACGGGTGCCGCCAGCGGCCTTCCACAGGGGCAGGCCCTGCTTGCGGCATCGCAGATCCCAGAGCGCCGTGTCCACCGCCGCCAGCGCCAGCGAGGTGATCGCCCCGACCGCGGTGGCATGGGTGGCAAACAACAACTCGCGCCAGATGCCGTCGATCCGGTCGGGGTCCTTGCCGATGAGCAGCGGCGCGAGAGTCTTTTCCAGCAGTGCCATGACCGAAGGCCCGCCGGTCCCGATGGTGTAGCTGTAGCCGGTCCCCTGCGCGCCATCCGAATCCGTCACCGTGACGATGGGCGTTTCCTGACTGACAAAGGACTGTATGGCGTCGACGCGCCGCACTTTCGGTACGAGATCGACCATCCGCAGTTCAACCCGCGTGAGTGTTGCCATCGGTCTGCCCTCCCCCGGCAGGTGTCGCTTGCGCCCGGAGGCTGGGCGCGCAGCCCATGTTCAGACCCGGTCCGACCGGATGGGTCAGGTCTCCTCCAGCAGCTTGTCGATGGCCTCCTTGTAGGCCTTGACCTTGGGCGGCACCGCGCGCGCCACGGCGACCGGCGCGCTGCTGGTTCCCGCCTTGCTGCCCTTGACCCGCATCTTGCGGTCCGACCATGCGATCAGATCACCGATTGTCTTGCCGCGCAGGAACGGGTTCGCGTTGACCACGCCCGATCCCATGACCGACAGAACAGACGCGGCGCGGTCCGCGCTCAGCGCCTTGTGCGCGCCACCGGCACCAAGAAAGTGCGCGAGATAGAGGTGCCCCGGCGTGATCGGATGTCCCCGGTTGCGCAGGTAGGCCTCCCCCTCGCGGGCAAGATTGCGCACCATTTCACGGCTGAGCGCCGGGTCAAAGCGCAGTTCCAGAAGCTGCGCGCGGTTCATGCTCTTGTGCAGTTCCGGCCGGTAGTCGCGCATCATCCGCAGCCATGTGCTTTCGATGAACTGGCCCAGACCGGTGGCCGAGGACAGCGGGTTCTTTGCCCGCGCATTGCCCGCGCTTTCCACCTGAATGATCTTGTTCACCAGCGCCTCAACCGCGGCAGAGCCGGGCTGGCCGCCGGTCGACACCGAAGCGGCAACCGCCACAGCCGCCGGCGCACGGTAGGTCAGCGGATCCACCGGCGCGCCGTTGACCCGCAGTTCAAAGTGCAAATGCGGCCCGGTAGAGCGCCCGGTGGTGCCGACATAGCCGATCACATCCCCGGCGCTGACCTGCGCGCCTTTCTGGAAGTCACCGTAGCGGGACATATGCGCATAGCGCGTCTGCAGCCCGCCGGGATGGTCCACATAGATCACGTTGCCATAGCCACCACCCGGCCCCGCATAAGAGACCTTGCCCGCCAGCGCAGAGACGATTGGCGTGCCGGTGGGCGCCGCCCAGTCCACGCCGTTGTGATTGCGCACCTGCTTCAGGATCGGGTGATGCCGCGGACCAAAACCAGAGGTCTTTACCCCCTTCACCGGAATCACCAGCCCGCCGCCGCTGGACCCGCCGCCGCCTGCACCGCTGAAGTCAAAACAATCGTACCCGGAATCATTGTTCGCCTCGGTGACGTAGCACTGCAATTTGCCTGACGGTCCCTTGATGCCGACGTAAAGCAAGCCCCCCAACCCTTCGCCCATCGGGCCGGGCGTGTTTGCGTAGAGGATCTTCAGCTCGTCCTCTTCGCTGGCAAAGCGGTCGAGGTCGAACTTTTTCGACAGGATCACCATCATTTGTCCCACGAGGGTCTGCGGCAGCCCGTTGCGGATGGCGTTGGAATAGATCGCGTCGATCAGGCGCACTTCGCGGTTCTGTTGAGCGCTTTGCTGCAATTCGCTGGTGCGGTCGGTCAGGTTCTCGGTGAACCACGGGTCCGCGCCGCTGTCAAAGCGCCGCACGCCCACCTGAACAAGCGTGCCCTTGTAGCCTTCCGGGCCGTAGACCGACATCTGCAACAGCCGCGTCGCCCCCTGTTCGCGCCGCGCCCGAAGCGCCACGATGCTGCCGATTTCAAGCGCCTCGGGGATCTCGAACCGCTCTTGCGCGGCCTCGGCGATTTCATCCGCGGCCTCCTCGTCAAACCCGTTGGAGACCAGCACCTGCTCCAACGGTCTTTCGGTGCTGAGCGCGACGATTGTGTCCTCGTATAGCGCGCTGCGCTCGGTTTCGCGCAGGGCAAGCGCGGTTGACGTCGTGTTCGCGATCCGCGTCTCCACGTAGACGGCGGCGCCTGCGTTGTCCTGCGACGCCGCGCGCGCGTCGTCCTGGGTCGAGATCAGGTCACCCCAACTGCTTTCCTCGTCGACGGCCACCACTTCGCCCGCTTCGACCGGGGCCTGAGGTGCCGTCGTGGCGGGCGCTTGCGGATCGCGGCTGGCCTGGCTGCGTTGCGCCTGAAAAAGCGCGAAATCATCGCCGCTGGAGGGCAGCACCAGCTCCAGCCGCTGTTCGGCGACCACCAGCGGCACTTGCAGCATCGCGATGCGTTCAGGTCCGGAAAACCCGATGCGTTCAGGCACAAAGGCCTGCGGTCCGGGCATCAGGGTCAGGTGTTCATTGCGGTCGCTGGCAATGCGCAGGATCAACGGGTCCACCTGCAAATCCGCCGGCAACACCGGGGCAAACCGCTGCGTCACCGCGGCGGCGGCGGCCTCGTCCCCATCGGCCTGTACGAGGAAGAAGTCCTCGTCGCCGTCCCCCCCTGCGGTTTGATCCTCGCCCGGCGCAGCCCCCCAAGGGCTCGAAAACAGCCAGACGCCCAGCAGGACAACCAGCCCTGTGACCAAGACAGCGGCAAGCCCGATACCACCACGTGCCAGACGTCGCTTGCGGCGACGCTCGCGTGCCTTCACGCCGGTCTTGGTAAAGGATGGATCAACTTCTATCGGCATCATTCAAACGGGTGGCTTGGCTCAATCGGGGCGCGGGGCGGGCGTGCCCGCCCGGGATGTCGCCCAGTCTACCGCAAGTGCGCGTCACGCCCAGCAAAAATCGCCAACTCGGGAGCATCCCGTGAAGCGGTCAGCGAAAGACGCCACTGCCACTGCCAAAGGCGTTGCCAGACGGTCTGGAACTGGAAGAAGACGACCCGCCGCTCGACGCTGCCGGTGCTGAGGGCGTCGAGCTGGCCGTACTGCCAGAGCTGGTATTGCGGCTGGTGTTGGAAGAACTCGACCGTGTTGACGAACTGCTGCTGCTCCGGGTCGCGGCGACAGGGGTCGGACAGGCCACATCGTCACGCCCGATGATATAGCGAAACAGGTCCACAGTTGCTTGCTGGCCATGGGGATTGCTTTCCCCAACCTGTTGGAAATACCGACCCACGGAGCTGCGTGACCCACGCCCCCAGTCATTGTCCAGACGCGACCGATAGCAGTTCATGCGCTTCAGCTCGGTTTGCAAACTGAGCGCGACAATATCTTCGGGCGGATCAAATGCGCCCGAGGACAACATGCTGGCAAAGAGTTCCGGGTTCGCTTCGCGCAGCGCGCGCGCGGCCTCGAGATTTTCGTAGTCGAGGGCCGAGCTTTCGCCCTCACCGGTGTCCAGAGAGGCATCGGTCACCCCCTCGATCAGCCCGACGAGAACAGAGGGTTCCGGCAGCCCCGCAGCCAGCGGCAGCGCGGCGATCTGCGCCTGTGGCAGGGCGGCAAAGGTGATGACCGGTTCATCGCTGTCGATGGTCTCCTGGGGCAAGGTCGGCGCACGGGCCGGCAGCACCACTTCGATGAACACGGTATCGTCGAGCAATTCGGTGTCACCTGCCTCCGGCTCTTCGTCGAAGTCATCGTCGATGGGCACCAGAAGGATCACGTCGTCTGGCAGCAACTCGATCACACCCTCGTCGAGGAAGGATCCGGCAAGCACCGGCGCGCTCAGCATCACAGGGGTCGAGACACTGCCAGTGACAACCATGTCGTCCAGCGCATCGAGCAAGGGACCGGTCAGTGCCGTCTCTTGCGACAGATCCTTCAGCTCGTCGCTGAGCCGCTCGCCGCTGGCACATGTATCACCGAACTCGGCGCTGGACATGACCATCAATTCCATCCCTTCGGGCGTTTCGGGAAGGATCACTTGGGCGGAGTCGGGGATGTTCGAGGTGCAGTTCTCGATCATCAGGATCATTTCCTGCGTGCCCGCCACGGCGGCGCTGCGCAGGATGGTGGCCAGCGGCATGGTCCCGTCGTTCATCGAGATGCTGCCAGAGGGGATCCGGCCAGAGTAAAAGATGATCAGCCGAGGGACATCAGTCAGCGCCGCCAAAGTGTCGGTCAGCCGCGCGCGGGGCAGGTCGCGGATGATATCGATCACCGGTATCCCGCCCTTTTCAAAGGCCTGGCTGGCATGAAAGGCATCGGCAAAAGACAGGTCCGCCATCGGCCCGGGCTGGCCCACGACAATGGCCTGCCAGTCCGCCTGCGCCACTTGAGGCACGGTTGCGGTCAGCGTGAGAAGGGCCAGGGTCTGTGTCAAACGGCGCATCTGTGTCACCTGAAATACCGAAATCTCAATCTGTCTCCGTGGCAGTCTACACCACGCAGGTCCGTCAAACATAGTCCCACGGGTCTAAAATTGCCATTGTTGGTGGTTTTCCCCACCTCGGCGGGTCTGATGACGACAGGGGTCAGCGGGACAGGCACCGCATTGCGATTGTTCACTTGCCCCACCTGGCGTCCACAGCGCGTCCTGCGCGCAGGTACGAATGACGGCTCCAGACGCGGCATGCCAACACCGCGGCGGCCTCTTTGCCACGCCGGGCTCCGGGTCGCGTCTCTTGGATCGAGATACCCTAGGTCTCAGGACGGCGGGTAGATGAAGAAGGTCCAGCGCTCACTCTTGAGCGTGTCCACTTCCTGAAATCGCGCTTCGAGAAAGCCCCTCAGGAGGCAATCCTCGTCACCGCGAATGTCAAAGCGTTTTGGCCCCACACACATGGGATGCGCGCCGCTCATGATGGTGTTGCCAAAGACATCCTGCGCAAACACATAGACAAAACGTGCGTCCAATTCCCGGTCGATGACGTTGGCGCAGCGGTTCGGACCAATGGTCCACCAGCCCGACGTGGTCAGGGTGTCGTATTGATACCGGCCGACCGCCACGTTCAGGACGCTCAGCGTCTGATTGCAGATCGCGAACTGCGCCTGGGCGGGGTGACCCGAAAACAGGCTGAAAACTGCCGATAGGGCCAGGGTAAGGAATACCTTACAAGCCCCGGAAATTACGGGAAAATTCATCGAAAACCTTTTATGGTCGTCAAACGGCCCCATATTGGTCGCACAGAGGTTCATGGCACATCCGGAATTTCTGTGTGTTTTCCGCAACCTAGGTTCTTGGACATAAAGATGCCACATTTTAAACACAAAACCGGCGGTTTTTCGGCTACTCTTGTGAATATGAAAAAACTCTTACTGACATGTTTGGGACTGGCCGGACTGACCCTTGCCGGCGGCGCTGCCATGATGGCAAGCCACGCGGCATTGGCCGCTGGACCAAAGCTTCCCGACTATCTGGTGCGCGCGCATGCGGTGGCTGCGTCGAACGCCATTCAAGCCACCCCGGTGGCGCTCGACGTTGACGCGAGCCGGTCACAGACCACGGAGCCGACCTACGATCAGGGCATCGTGACCGAAGCCCGCACGCAGACCAGACCCGACGATCACAACGACGGCCCGCAGGTCGAAGCGCGCGAACTGGCCTTTCTGAATTCGCAAGGTGGGCTGGCACCGTTCCGCGCTTTGCGTCCCATCGCGCGCCCGAGTGAGACAGCGGCACAGCCCACGGCTCCGGCGCCGCGCGCAGAGGTCACGCGGACCCGGCAGGTCGCCGCCGTGACCACGCCGCAAGTGAGCCGCAACGCCAGCGTGCTGCAGCGCGTCTTCCGCCCACAGCAAGTGGCGACCCGTGTCTCCAGCCGCCAGCCAACACCGCGTTACTTTCACGGCGTGTTCCGCTGAACGCGATACACACGACAGACAGGGCATGTCATGGCTTTCGTCTTGACATGCACACCCCCTTCCCGGCCAAATGAAGGCGATGCTCGGCCCGACCGCATTCACCCGGGCCGTTTTGATTTTTTGGGGGGAAACCATGTCGAACCGCTTTACGAAATTGTGCCTGGCCGCCGCGCTCTGCCTGCCCTTGCCCGCAGCCGCGCAGGATGCCTCCTTCCAGCTGGAGCTTAACGCCGCCGAAACGCTGGAAAACGACGCCTGCCGCCTCTACTTTCTGACCACCAATGGGTCCGCCTCTGCGCTGGAGCAGGTGGAATATGAATTCGCCTTTCTTTTCAACGAAGACACCGGTGTGCCACCCGCCATCCTGCGGGTGAAATTCGGTGCGTTTCCCTCTGGAAAGACGCGTCTTTCGGCCATTCCGATCGACAAGGCCGCCTGTGACGGCATTTCGCGTATCGTGATCAACGACACCTCCGCCTGCACCGAGGCCGACAGTGGCGCCGACACCGACATCTGCATGTCGGCGCTGAACGCCACCTCGCGAACGGCCATTCAATTCGGCATCTGATGCCGCACCAAGCGCACCGGCTCTGGCCTCAAGCGACCCCGGTGCGCACCCCCATGGAGCATTGAATGTTATCCTTTCTTCCGGATTCCTTGCAAAACCAGATCGCCAGCCTGGCGACCAATATTCCGTCTCTGATCGTCTTTGGCGCGCTGGCATTCCTGTCGCTGCTGGCGATCGCGGTGGCCTTCTACAAGTGGATCCAGTTCATGGCCCTCGGGGTCGGACGCCGCCGCAAGGCCGAGGAGATCCTCGACAGCTGGCTGTCCGGCAAGGCCGACGTCGCCATGCAAATTGCGACGCAACGCAAATCGGTGCTGGCGCGGATCCTGCAGGCCGTTTTTTCGGGCATACAGGCAAAGCCGGGTGACACCACCTATGCCGAGGAGCTGGGCCGCCAGACCGCCATCATCGAACTGGCCACGATGACCGACCGGATGCGCGCCCTTGAAATGGTCGTGCAATCAGCGCCCATGCTGGGCCTGCTGGGCACGGTGATCGGGATGATTGACGCGTTCTCCGCGCTGGCCGTCGCCGAGGGGGCGGTGGATCCGACGATCCTCGCCGCGGGCATCTATACCGCCCTGACCACCACTGCGGTGGGCCTTGGCATCGCGCTTGTGACCTTCTTCGTGGCAAACTATTTCGAAGCGCGCATCGAGCGGGAGCGCAACCTGATCGAAACGGTGATTTCCGCAGCCATTCACGGGCGCCTTGATCCCACCAAGAAGAAAAGCTGATCGCGCGGCGACAGGGACCCTTTCATGTCACAGCCCAAGATCACACTGCCGGTGCGACCCAGGAGTTATCGCTTTGCGATGACACCTCTGGCCGACGCCATGTTCCAGCTTTTGATCTTTTTCATGCTGACCTCCAGCCTGACACCCTATTCGCTGCTGACCGTACAATCGGCACAGACACCGCCCGAAACCGCCTCTAGCGGGGCCAGTTCGACCACGCAAAACACCAGGGTCGCGCCCAGCGATGACGAAATCTGGATCCTCGAGGCCGACAAGGTCGTGATTCGCCGGCAAGTTTTCACCTTTGAGAACCTCGACACGGTGATCGATGCCCTGGGCGCTGACGGCAGCCCGGCGGCGGTGGTCTTGTTGGTGGACGAGAGCGCGCGTGTGCAGGATGTGACCACCGTCATGGCGCGTCTGGCGAAGGCCAAGGTGGCCTCTGTCAGCCTGCACCAGGGGGCGCCCTGACATGGCGATACGAACGCGCCTTCCCGTGACGCACAAGCGCCAATCGCCAGACATCTCTCTGGCGATTGTGAATATCGTGCTGCTGTTGATCTTTTTCTTCCTGATCACCGGGCGCATGACAAATGCACCGACCTTCACCATCGAGTTGTCGGAAACCGCCGAACTGCCCGTCGAACATCTGCCAAAGCCGATCCTCGTGCTTGAGGCAGGTGGCGCGATGATGCTGGACGGGGAACCCGTCGAAGAGGCCGATCTTGGCGCGGCGGTGGCCGGGTTTGATGCGTTGCACCTGCTCATCGACCGCAACGAGGCAGGGCAGGTTCTGGTCGACATGCTGAAGCGGCCTGACTTCTCTCATCTCGACATTCGTCTTGTCACCGTACACCGCAGCGAGGGGTCATGAGCTTTCTCCCCTATGGTGGTGGCGGTCCGATCAAATGGATTGTGTCGGGTGGCGTTTCGGTTGGCTTGCATGTCGGCTTGATCGGTCTGCTGACAGCCGGGGTGGTAGAACTGGTTGGCGAGCCGGAGTTCCAGCCGGTTCGACCAGAGTTCCAGATCACCCTGCAGGAGTTGGAATCCGACACGCTGGCCGACATCCTTGAACGCCTTGGCGAAGCGGACAGCGACGACCCACTGCCCGCTCCGGAACTGGACAACACCACCGGGACTGCGATTGTTCCCGAAGACGGGTCTGAAGCACTGACATCGGACGAAGACGCGGAGACCATCGAGGCCGAGACTGGCGAAGAGGCTGTCGAGGACACGACCGAAACCATCGAGGCGGAATCAAGCGGGACTGTGGACGCCGAAGAGGCTTCTGAATCCGTTGAGGCGGAAACCGGCGATGACGCCATCGGCACAGAGGACACGCCCGAGACCGTCGAGGCGGACACCGGCAACGACGCCATCGGCACAGAGGACACGTCCGAGACCGTCGAGGCAGAGATCGGCGACGACGCCATCGACACGGAAGACACATCCGAGACCGTTGAGGCGGAGACCGGCGATGACGCCATCGACACGGAAGACACATCCGAGACCGTCGAGGCGGAGACCGGCGATGACGCCATCGACACGGAAGACACGCCAGAGACCGTCGAGGCGGAGACCGGCGATGACGCCATCGACACGGAAGACACGCCAG
>JBELMB010000091.1:0-5197 GCA_042088665.1 Sagittula sp. | reverse complement strand
AGACCGTCGAGGCGGAGACCGGCAACGACGCCATCGGCACAGAGGACACGTCCGAGACCGTCGAGGCCGAGACCGGCGACGACACGCTCGACGCTGAGGATACCTCTGAGACCGCCTCAGAGGATCCCGGCGCCGAGACGTTGGAAACAGAAGACAGCCCCGAAGCCGTCGCGACAGATCTGGGCGTCGACGCTTTGCCGACCGCAGACATCGCCGATGCCCTGACCGCAGAGCCCGTGACCGACCTGAATCAGGATGACACAGGCACGCAAACCGTGGGTGCTGAAACAATCGACGACCTGCCAACGTCCGAAGGCATCGCGGATGTCACGCCCTCCGCCCCGGAAACGGCAGAAGTCGAGACCGTCGAGCCAGACACCCTGTTGTCACCGCTCATCGATGACGTCGTGACGGTGCCGGAGAATGACGATGTGACGGTGATCACATCCTCCCTCGACCCGGTGATCGTAGAGGGGGGCACCCTGCCTGTTCCCAATCCGGACGACCTGATCGGCGAACTTCCCAACGAGGCGGCCACCGCCGTCGTCCCGGGTGAGGCTGCGCCCATTCTGGATGACGGGGTGGCGACCATCGGTACCGTCGCAGGCACGCCGGTGGGCGAAGATGTGACATCAGATCCGACAGGCACGTTGACTGCGGGCGGCGGCGAAGCACCCGCCATAGGGGCCGTCAACGTCGATGAGATCGCTGCCATCGGCAGCACACCGGTGGGCGACGGTGTCCTGGTCCCGGACACAGACGAACCCATCGTGATCGCAGGCATCACGACCACGTCGCCCGAACAACCCCGCGCGGGCACATCCGAAGAGCCAGCCACGGCCCCCGTGGAAACAGTCCCGGCGGGCAGCGTGGCCGAAGGTTCACAGACCCCCGAAACCCTGCCCACGGAAACAACCGCCCCGGAGATCACCAGCACCTCACCTGTCGAAGAAGCGCCGGGCAGCGCAGTGGCCGACGACGCCGTGAGCGGCGATCAGTCTGGCGCGATAGAAACCGTCGGCGTGACGGCAGTTCCGCCCAAGGTGATCCGCCGGTCCCGCACCCCTCCGTCCGAACGGGATCTCGCCGTGGGCGATCTGATCCAGCGCATTCGCGTCAGATCCGAAGAGTTCCGCGAAGAGCGCGGGCCCGCCTGGGACTGTGTGATCGCCCTGCCCCGGCGCGCCGGGGATGACGGTATCGGGCTGGCGCTGATTTCTGCCGATGACAGCGTGATGTCGAAATTTGCCGAAGAAGTCCTTGTCCGTCCGGAGGATGCTGACATTCTCCAGACGCGGACGCTTGTGGATGTGCGTCAATGCGCAGCGCTGAGCTACATCACAAAGAACAACGATTACCCGGCCACCCGCATCGGCATGCGTCTGGATACCACCGAAGTGGGCAGCGGAAACCGAGTCTCTGGCGTGATGCGTGGCGTCGGGGATCGTAACCTTGCCCTGTTCCTCGTGGACAACAACGGCGTGGTGCAGGATCTTGACCGCTTCCTGACGCAATCCGGGGAATTCTACCGCTTTGACGTGCCTGTGACCCGTGTGGGCCGGTTGCGCGACACCAAGCATCTTTTGCTGGCCGTGGCCTCGTCAGAGCCTCTCACCGTGCTCAAGGATCGGTCTGGACAGAGGGCCGATGATGTCTTTCGGGACCTGAGCAATGCCCTGAGCCGGCAACCTGCATTGGCGGTTGTGCCATTTGACGTGCGCTAACCCCCTTTGGGGGTTGGAAGGGCTGGGCCAGACACCGGAAAAACCGTTTGTCCGCCTGACAAGACATCGAGTTTCAGGATCAGCGGCTTCAGGGCCGCTCAGACCAAGCGCGACAAACACGTGCCCCGATGGGGTCATGGCGACATGCGAAATGGGGCCTGACGGCCCCGGTTTTGTGTCACTCCGCGGCCGGTGTCAGCAACATGTAGGACACCGCAGCACTGGCTGCCCCGCCCCTGTCCCGGATCTCATCGAGAATCTTCGGCAAGACGGCAGAGGCCTGATCCTGCGTCTTGGCCAAGGCCGCATGGGCGAGCGGATCATCGGTTTCGACCACCAGCAAAAGCTGTGGCGCGGCGGGATTGTCCTGCGCCAGTGAAAGGGCAAATGTCAGGCTGCGCTGGTTGCCAACCGGGTCGGTCAGCTTGTCGGTCAACACGATGATGCGGCCACGCGGGCTCACGAGGATCATCCAGACCGCCTGCGTGCCGGGCACCGTGACCTGCGCGGTCACGCCCGCGCGGCTTTCTACCTCGTCCGCCGACAGGAACATGTCGATGCCGTTGCGCCCACGGCCTTGCAACGCCCGGGCAAAGTTCAACACTTCGCATTGCGGCGGGGTGACTTCGCGCAACAGCACTTCGGGCCGGGCGCCAAAGCGCTCCTCGTAGGCGACAGGCAAGCCGGAATACTGTTGCCGCGTGGCAGAATAGCCTTCGATGACGCCGGCGTTAGGTCCCTGCGCAACGCGGGTCACATAGGTACACGGCCCGGTGTCAAATGCTGCAAGAAAACCTTCGCGCGTGTCGGTCTGCGGCGCGGGAATGCCCGCGACCGGTGCTGGCGCGGGCGGCGCCGGGTCGGAAGGGTTGTTCGCCGGGTCGTGGTTCGTGTGGTCCACATCTCCCTCGTGGAACATCACCTGATCGTAATAGTAATAGCCACCGCCACCGGCCCCGAGGGCCAGTACCAGGAGCATCGCGATTAGCCCACCGCGCCCGCGGCGTTCGGGCGCCTCTGTGCCAGCGCCGGGGATGTTCCCCCCGACCTGCGTGCCATTGCTGCCCGGCATCTGCAGACCCGGGGCCATTGTCCCCGTCACCGTGCGACCCGACGCCATGGAGCCCGTGGGCCCGCCCAGCGGTGGCGGTGCCGGGGGCACCCAACCGCCAAGGTAACGTTCCGGTATGCGGTGCGGTTCCTCGACCAGTTGCTTGACCTCGAGCATGGAGGCCGGCCGCTCGTTCGGATCCGGTTCCAGCATGTAGCTGAGGATCGGGCGCAGTTCCTCTGGGACAAAGCTGAGATCAGGGATCGACTGGCGCGACTGCACCGCCTCCACGATCGAAGATCCCATGTCCAGAGGACGCCCCACCGCCGCTGCCGCGGTCAGAAGGGCCAGTCCGTAGATGTCAGTGGCGGGCGTGATCTCTCCGCCGTAGTGACCCAGCTGCTCGGGAGCGACATATTTGAATTTACCGGCAAAGCGTCCGGCCATCGTCGCCTCTTTGACGACACTGGATTGCGCGATGCCAAAGTCGATCAGGCGCGCGTTCTCGACCCGCCCGCCTTCCAGCATCACGTTGTCCGGCGACAGGTCGCGGTGGATCACCTGCTCCGTATGCGCGGTGGCGAGGCCGCCCGCAAGCCGCCCAAGCAGGGTCTTGACCTCGGGCACCGACAGCGCGCCGTTTTGCTGGATGTGGTCCTTCAGCGGCACGCCGTCGATGAACTCCATCACCATGAAATAGCGCTGCAGTTCCGGATCCGGCACGTAATTGTAATATTTGACGATCGTCTTGTCTGAAAGCTGGCGAAGCGTCTTGGCCTCGCGCAGGAACATCAGACCGGCCTCGGCGTCGTCGGCCTTTTCCTGCAGGATCGCCTTGATCGCGACCGGGTCGCCGGTGTGGATCTCGATGCCGCGATACACCTCGCCCATGCCACCGGATTTCAGAACCGCATCAATGCGGTAGTTGTTGTTGATCAGCGTGCCGATGGGCAGCTTGCCATTGCTGGCGGTTGTCGTGGTCTCGACCGGCCTTTGGGTGGGTGGCTCCGGCTCCCGGCCTAGCGTGGGGGTATACGGCACCTCTGTTGTGGGATGCCCTCCGGGATCAGCGGGATAGCCTGTCTGAGCGCCGGGGTAACCTGTGGGATCTGCAGGATAGCCTGTCTGGCCGCCGGGGAAACCGGTCTGGTCCACGGGATAGCCGGTGTCGCCTCGTCCCCCGGCGGGGTAGCCTGTCTGACCACCGGGGTAGGCCGTGCCAGCCTGCCCACCGCCGGGACCAGCGGGCGGATACCCGGTCTGGCCGCCCGGATGTTGCGTGCCCGGATGTTGCGTGCCGGGATGTTGAGTTCCTGGGTGCTGCGTGCCGGAATGGGGCGGGTAAGACGTGCCCGGCTCTGTCCGAGTGGTATCCTGTGGCGCGCCGGTCTGCGTCTGCGGAGGCCAGACCGTGCCGGGATATCCCCCCGCTGTGCCACCGGGCGCCGTGCCACGGGGCGGCATTGGTGCAAAATGCGTGCGATCATCATCCTCCTCAGGCGGCGGCGCCTGGGTGGACTGTGGCCGCCCGGGGGGCGGCGTCTTTGGGGCGAACATCGTCCGGTCGTCGTCGTCGTCCGGCGTGTCATTGTCTGACGCGTTCATGCCTGGCCCTCGGGGATCGCCTGATCCGTCATTTGTTCCAGTTCCAGCCCGTCGTCGATGAAGTCTTCCTCCTCCTGTGGTTCAGGAGGGGGCAGGCACCGCATCGCGATCACCGTTACGTTGTCCTTTGCGCCTCGTTCCAGCGTCAACCGTATCATTGCATCGCAGGCGTCCTTCGGGGGAAGGCTGCCTGCAATTTCGCCGATTTCCGCGTCTGTGAGATGCTCTGTGAGTCCGTCTGAACATAGGATGAAAACGTCGTCCAGCACCAACTTTCCGCTGACAACATCACATTGTGGTGCCTCGGTGACACCGATGGCGCGGGTGATGACGTTCTTGCGCGGCCAGTTTTCCGCTTCTTCCTCACTGATGGCGCCGCTGTCCAGCAACATCCTCAGTTCGGTGTGGTCACGGGTCTGCTGGACGAACTGCCCGTCACGCAACAGATAAATCCGGCTGTCCCCGGACCAGATGCAGGCGTAATCCTCACCGTGCACCAAGAGCGCCACAAGCGTCGCGCCGATGGTGCCCCGCTGCAGTGTGGCGGCATGGTGGTAGATTGTCGCATTGGCCCGGGTGATGCGCTCCATGAAGCGCGCCTGAAGATCGTCAGGCGACGCGGACATGCCGATCGAGTTCAATTCGGAAACGATGGTCTGCGAGGCAAAGTCCCCCGCCGCGTGCCCCCCCATACCGTCCGAGACCACCCAGAGCCCGCAATCGGGGCGCGACAGAAAGCTGTCTTCGTTCACCGAGCGGCGGCAACCCACATCCGTGTGCTGGCCGGTTTCGAAGGTGACGAAATCATTATACTCCA
>JBELMB010000090.1:0-19980 GCA_042088665.1 Sagittula sp. | reverse complement strand
CACAAGGATTTCCGTGCCCGCAACGTGGTGGAACAAGGCGTGCTGGCGATCCTCATGGCCGCGGCCTCCATCGCGATTCTGACGACCGTCGGGATCATCTTTTCGCTGGTCGGCAACACCTGGACATTCTTCACCCTGTACCCGGCGTCGGAGTTCTTCTTCCTGCTGGAATGGGCGCCCAGTTTCTCCGGTCGGGGTGGCGCGTCGAGCCTTGGCATCCTGCCGCTGCTCTGGGGCACGATCTACATCTCGCTGGTGGCGCTGCTGGTGGCCGTGCCCATCGGCCTGTTCGCCGCCATCTATCTCAGTGAATACGCCTCCTCGAGCCTGCGCAGCATTGCGAAACCGATGCTCGAAGTGCTGGCTGGCATTCCCACCATCGTCTACGGCCTGTTTGCGCTGCTGACGGTGGGCCCGCTTCTGATGGAGGTCTTCGGGGCCAATGGTCTGGGCTGGATGCAAGGCCAGCGCGCGGTCATCACCGCTGGTCTGGTCATGGGCGTCATGTTGATCCCCTTTGTCAGCTCGCTGTCAGATGACATCATCAACGCGGTGCCGCAGGCGATGCGCGACGGCTCTTATGGGTTGGGCGCGACGAAATCCGAAACCGTCAAGCAGGTGGTGCTGCCCGCAGCCCTGCCGGGCATCGTGGGTGCGATCCTGCTGGCCGCCTCGCGCGCCATCGGCGAGACCATGATCGTCGTGCTGGGCGCTGGCGCCGCCGCGCGGCTCAGCCTCAACCCCTTTGAGGCCATGACCACCGTCACCGCCAAGATCGTCAGCCAGCTGACAGGCGACAGCGACTTTGCCTCGCCCGAAGCCCTTGTGGCGTTCGCCCTCGGCATGACGCTGTTTGTCATCACGCTGGGGCTGAATGTCTTCGCCCTCTACATCGTTCGCAGATACCGGGAGCAGTACGAATGACCGACGCAAGCATGGACACTGCGGCGCCCAAGCGCCCGACCCGGTCCCTGACCACGGAAGACGCGTTGACGCGCAAGCGCAACGCATCGGAAAAGCGGTTCCAGATGTATGGCATCGGCGCCATTGGCATCGGCCTGTCCTTTCTGGTGGTGCTGGTCTGGGCGATCCTGTCGTCGGGCCTGCCCGCGTTCAAGCAGGCCATCGTCAAGGTGGAATTCACCCTGACCGAGGAACAGCGGGACAAAGCGGAATCCGCGCTGCTGAAAACCGGCGTCTATACCGACTTCTTTGTCGCGGGCCTGTCCGAAAAGATGGCCGATAAGGGCGTCGAGGTGGCGTTTGACCGCAAGGCAATCGAGCGTCTGCTGGGCAAGGTCGGTGGCGATCTGCGCAGCTACTATCAGGACAACGCGGCCGATCTGGGCAAGCCCGTCGCCTTTGAGCTGGCCGCCGCATCGCGTGTTGACCGCTATCTCAAGGGCACGTTCACGCGTGACGATCTGCAAGAGGGCAACCGGTTTTTCATGCCCGGCGATTTCGATCTGATCGACGCCATGCAGGACGCGGGCATGTTCAAGCAGATCTTCAACTGGACCTTCATCACCGGCGTGGACACAGGCGTGGACAACCCCGGTGGCGCGGGCATCGGGGCCTCTGTGGTCGGGTCGTTCTTCATGATGCTGGTGGTGCTGTTTCTGGCGCTTCCGATCGGTGTTGCCGCCTCGATCTATCTTGAGGAATTCGCGCCCAGCAACCGGTTCACCGATTTCATCGAGGTGAACATCTCGAACCTCGCGGCGGTGCCCTCCATTGTCTTTGGTATCCTTGGTCTTGCGGTGTTCATCCAGTTCGCGCATCTGCCGCAATCCGCGCCGCTGGTGGGGGGGCTTGTGCTGACCCTGATGACGCTGCCGACGGTGATCATCTCGACCCGGGCCTCGCTGAAATCCGTGCCGCCTTCGATCCGCGATGCGGCTCTTGGTGTCGGGGCGTCGAAGATGCAGGCGGTGTTCCACCACGTGCTGCCGCTGGCAATGCCGGGGATCCTGACCGGCACGATCATCGGTCTGGCCCAGGCGCTTGGAGAAACCGCGCCGCTGCTGCTGATCGGCATGGTCGGCTTTATCGCCCGCCATCCTGACGGCATCGTCTCCGGTTTCCTTGAACCGAACTCGGCCATGCCGGCGCAGATCTACAACTGGGCGGCACGGTCCGACGCGGTCTTCACCGAAAAGGCCTGGGGTGGCATCATCATCCTGCTGCTTTTCCTCGTGACCATGAACATCATCGCCATCATTCTGCGACGCCGTTTCGAGCGCCGCTGGTAACATAGCCCTATTGCGCACCGCTTGTGTCAAAGCGGCCCCAAGCGGCGCCGCCAAGGAGAGCAGAACCATGTACGATATTCCGAATTCCCAGAGCAACGTGGACCAGACAGTGAACAAGATCACAGCGCGCAATGTTCAGGTCTATTACGGCGACACCCACGCCATCAAAGACGTGAACGTGGACATCGAAGACAAGACCGTGACGGCCTTCATCGGTCCGTCGGGGTGTGGCAAATCCACCTTTCTGCGCACCCTGAACCGGATGAACGACACCATCGACATCTGCCGTGTCGAAGGCGATATCCAGATCGACGGTGAGAACATCTACGACAAGGCGGTCGATCCGGTGCAGTTGCGGGCAAAGGTCGGCATGGTCTTTCAGAAGCCCAACCCCTTCCCGAAGTCGATCTACGACAACATCGCCTATGGCCCGCGGATCCACGGCCTGTCCCGCTCCAAGGCGGAGCTCGACGAGATCGTCGAAAAGAGCCTGCGCCGCGGCGCCATCTGGGATGAGGTCAAGGACCGTCTGCACGCGCCCGGCACCGGTCTGTCCGGCGGCCAGCAGCAGCGTCTGTGCATCGCGCGCGCCATCGCAACAGAGCCCGAAGTGCTTCTGATGGACGAGCCCTGCTCGGCTCTTGACCCGATTGCCACCAGCCAAGTAGAAGAGTTGATCGACGAGCTGCGCGAAAATTATTCCGTGGTGATCGTTACCCACTCCATGCAGCAGGCCGCGCGCGTCAGCCAGAAGACCGCCTTCTTTCACCTTGGAAACCTGGTGGAGTTCGGCGAGACCGGCAAGATCTTTACCAACCCCGAAGATCCGCGCACCGAAAGCTACATCACGGGCCGTATCGGCTAGGGAAAGACCCAGACCGTACCGGCCAAGGAAAGATCCAGATGAGTGAACTCAAGCAGCACATTGCCAGCGCTTTCGATCGCGATCTGGAAGGTATCCAGGCCCAGATCATGAAGATGGGTGGCATGGTTGAAGAGGCGATCATGTCCGCGGCCATCTCGCTGGAGGCACGCGATGCGGAACGCGCACAGCGGGTGCGGGATGGTGACCGCGCCATCGACGCACTCGAAGAGGCGGTAAACGAAGAGGCCGCGCGCGTGATTGCCCTGCGCGCGCCCATCGCCTCTGACCTGCGGATCGTGCTCAGCGTGCTGCGCATGTCGGCCAACCTCGAACGCATCGGGGATCTGTCGAAAAACATTGCCAAGCGCACCGGCGTGCTGGTCCAGGTAGAGCCTATCGGCGGCACGGCGTCCTCGCTGCGGCGGATGGCGCGCGAGGTCGAATTGATGCTCAAGGATGCGCTGGACGCCTACATCCAGCGTGATGAGGTGATGGCGCGCGATGTGATCGACCGCGACCGCGATGTCGATCAGATGTACAACACCCTGTTTCGCGAATTCCTGACCTTCATGCTGGAGGATCCGCGCAACATCACGGCCTGCATGCATTTGCATTTCATTGCCAAGAACATCGAACGCATGGGCGACCACGTGACCTCCATCGCGGAGCAGGTGGTCTACCTCGCCACCGGTGCGAAACCTGACGAGTCGCGCATCAAGCACGATCGCACCTCCCTCGACCTTGGGTTGTCCCCTGGCACGTCATTGTCGGAGTAACCCTCCTCGGAGATTGAAACATGTCCGCAGATCAACCCACAGTTCTCGTGGTCGAAGATGAGGCCGCGCAGCGCGAGGTCCTGAGTTACAATCTGGAAGCCGAAGGGTTCCGCGTCGCCCGCGCCGAAAATGGCGAAGAGGCGCTGGTGCTCGTTGCCGAAGAAAACCCGGACATCATCGTGCTGGACTGGATGTTGCCAAAGGTCTCCGGGATCGAGGTTTGCCGCCAGATCAAGACCCGGCCCGAGACGCGCAATGTGCCGATCATCATGCTTTCGGCACGGTCCGAAGAGGTTGACAAGGTGCGCGGGCTGGAAACCGGGGCGGATGACTACGTGGTCAAACCCTATTCGATCATCGAGCTGATGGCGCGGGTGCGGGCACAGTTGCGCCGGACACGGCCCGCCGCGGCCGGGCTTCGGCTGGAATACGATGACATCCTGCTGGATTCGGAAACCCACCGCGTGACCCGCTCAGGCGCGGCGCTGAAGCTGGGGCCGACTGAATTCCGCCTGCTCTCGACCTTCATGGAAAAGCCGGGCCGCGTGTGGTCGCGTGAACAACTGCTGGACCGGGTCTGGGGCCGTGACATCTATGTCGATACCCGTACCGTCGATGTGCACATCGGTCGGCTGCGCAAGGCCCTGTGCCAGAATGGTGGCGAGGACCCGGTGCGCACCGTCCGCGGCGCGGGCTATGCCCTCGGTTGACGT
Source organism: Sagittula sp. (assembly GCA_042088665.1). Taxonomy (GTDB): domain Bacteria; phylum Pseudomonadota; class Alphaproteobacteria; order Rhodobacterales; family Rhodobacteraceae; genus JBELMB01. The sequence goes on along the minus strand of JBELMB010000090.1, from coordinate 15,374 downwards.
TTCGGGGCGGGCGGACGCCATGCGCGCCTGCGCAGTGATCCACAGTGATCATTCACCACCTGCAGAGCAAATGGGCGCGGAAGCGCGCAATGTAACTACGGGCGCGCCGTAACCCGCGCGCGGGTCGGCAAAAGGCCGCGCGCTTGTGTTTTGACGGGCTGGTGCAAGCGGTATATCACTGGACCGAAATATCGAGCTCTGGCCAGACAAAGGGTCTCCGGTGACGCGTTTCGTCTTTTCCTTCTTTGGCGGCATATTTGCCGTCACGACCATGGGCGCCATGATGGTGGCGCTGACCATCGGGGCCATCTTCTGGATGTACGGGCGGGATCTGCCCAGTCACGAACATCTGGCGCAATACACCCCGCCGACGATCAGCCGCATCTATTCCACCGAAGGGCGCGTGATCGACGAATTTGCGCAGGAGCGGCGGCTGTTTACACCGGCGAACGAGATCCCGGATCTGGTCAAGCACGCCTTTATCTCGGCCGAGGACAAGAACTTCTACACCCATCAGGGCTATGACCTGCGCGGCATCGCCGCCGCGGGTGTGCAGGCGGTGCAATCGCGCGGGCGCGACGTGCGCGGGGCCTCGACCATCACGCAGCAGGTGATGAAGAACTTCCTGCTGTCCGGCGACCGACAGGCAGAGCGCAAGATCAAGGAGATCATCCTTGCCTCCCGCGTCGAGGAAGCGCTGTCCAAGGAAAAGATCCTTGAGCTCTATCTCAACGAGATCTTTCTCGGGCAGAACTCCTTTGGCGTGACCGCCGCGGCGCAGACCTATTTCAACAAGACCCTGTCCGAACTTGCCCCGCATGAGGCGGCGACGCTGGCCTCGATGCCCAAGGCGCCCTCGCAGTTCCATCCGGTGCGGCGCAAGGAACGGCTGCGGGCGCGTCGCGACTTCGTGCTCGAAGAGATGTACGAGAACGGCTACATCACCCGCGCCACCTATGAGACCGAAGTCGCCCTGCCGCTGCGGTCCGTGCAGAACGGCGATTTCGAGACATACAAGCGCTCCTTGCCACCGCGGGATTACTTCACCGATGAAATCCGCCGTCAGCTGAGTCGCGACTTTGGCGAAGATCAATTCTTTTCAGGCGGTTACTCGGTGCGCGCCTCGCTGGACCCGGAGATGCAGCGCGAGGCGGCCCATGCGCTGCAACGGGCGCTGGAACGCTATGACCGGGGGCTTGGCACATGGCGCGGCACGGGCAAGACCATCCCGGTCGAGGCGCTGGCCTCCGAAGAAAGCTGGCGCGACGCGCTGTCGGATTTACGCGTGGCGCGCGACGTGGATCTGGGCCACAAGTGGCACGTAGCCGTGGTGCGCGAAGTGCGCGACAACAGCCTGCTGATCGGCATCGAAGGCGTGTCGCTGGACGATCCGCGCGGCACACAGGTGCCGCGGTCGGACACCAGCTGGTTTTCCGGCAATCTCTACGACAATTTTGACGAAGGGGACGTGATCCACGTTCGCGAAGTCACCGAAGATGGCTCTGGCGCCTTCCGCCGCTGGTCGCTGCGGCAGGTGCCGCAGGTGCAGGGCGGGTTCATGGCAATGGACGTGAACACCGGGCGCGTGATCGCCATGCAGGGCGGCTTTTCCTACCAGAACTCGGTCTTCAACCGCGCCACGCAGGCAAAGCGGCAGCCGGGCTCCAGCTTCAAGCCGTTTGTCTATGCCGCGGCGCTGGACAGCGGTTTTACCCCGGCGACGATCGTGGTGGACGCACCCATCGAGATCGACACGCCGCAGGGCGTTTGGCGTCCCAAGAACGCGTCGAACCGATTTTACGGGCCAACCCCGCTGCGCACCGGCATCGAACAGTCGCGGAACCTGATGACCATCCGTCTCGCACAAGAGGTGGGGATGGACATCGTCGGATCCTACGCGGAACGGTTCGGGGTCTATGACAATATGGGCCGGGTGCTTGCGAATGCGCTCGGTGCGGATGAAACCACGCTTTTTCAGATGGTTGCGGCCTATGCCATGTTCGCCAACGGCGGTGAGCGGGTGCAGCCGACGCTGATTGACCGGGTGCAGGACCGCTACGGCAAGACCGTCTATTCGCATGACACTGCGCCGGGCAACCAGCGGGTCTGCGTGGATTGCGGCGAGGCCAATCTTGCGCCGGGGCGCAGCCCGCGCATCGTCAACCGGCGCGAACGTGTCATGGATGCGGTCACGGCCTACCAGCTGACGTCGATGATGCGCGGCGTGGTGGATCGCGGGACGGCCGCCAAGACGGTGAACCTGCCGGTGCCGACGGCGGGCAAGACCGGCACCACCAATGACGCCAAGGATGTCTGGTTCGTCGGCTTCACCTCGAACATCGTGGCGGGCTGCTACATCGGGTTTGACACGCCGCGCAGCCTTGGCCGCGGCGCATCCGGTGGCGGGTTCTGCGGACCGGTCTTCACCCAGTTCATGCAAAAAGCGGTCCAGAAGTACGGCGGCGGCGATTTCCGCGTTCCGGACAACTGTTCGTTTGTGAACATCGACCGGTTTTCCGGCGCGCGCCTGCGCGAAGGGGCGGGTGGCCCCAACGTGGTCTCCGAGTGTTTCCGCGAAGAGGACCTGCTCGACGGCATCTTTGGCATCCAGCTGGACGGCGGCTTTGCCATCTCTGGCAGCTTTGACCTGATCCGGCCCGAGGGCGGTGGCATCGCCCGCGAAGTCACCACCTCAGACGGTCGCAAGGCCGTGGTGGGCCCAAAGGCGGGGTTTGGCACGCTGTCGTCTGGCGGGCTGTACTGACCCCGTTCACGTAAGAAATTCTTGACTGAAGGCCTGTCAAGCGCGCGGCGTTCGCTGTGGTAAAGGCTGCGCGCGCCCACCAGATGCTGTGGCGGATTGCGCGGGGCGTTAACCTTTGCGCTGACTGGTACGGTTTTGGACGGGAGGCGGCGCAGTGGCGGATTGGCCTGCCGTCAGGGTGTGGGCGGGGGCATGGACAGGGGCATGGACGGGCGCACGCAAAGGGCAAGATCATGTGGAAAAGTGTTTATTGCCAGAGTTTTGCCCAGAGTTTTGCCCAGAGGCTTGCCGGTTCTTTTGATGCGCCGCTTGTGCTTGGTGGGGAGCGCAATTCAGGGCTGTCCGACGCATTTTGCACCGAATTTGTCTGTGCCGATGACGGGCGCAAAGAGCCCCACCGCGGCCCGGGCCTGAGAGCAATCAGTACAAAACCGGGTCGGTTTGGTACAGATTGCCCTGCGATCGCGGGTGGCAGTGTCGTGACGTTGCGTCATCAAAGGTTAACGGGGCCATTTTCGCGCTGCCGGGCCTCTGCGTGCAGCAGGGACAACAGCGCGGCCTCGGTGTCGGACACAAGCCTGCCCTTGCTGCGCCATGTGATCGACAGGGCGGATTTCACGAAACCCCAGGCCGCCATGCGCCCCGGGGGGACGTTCAGCGCCCTGGCATAAAGCGCGATGCAGGCGCGCAGCCTCTCCGGGTCGTTGACCTCAGCCGCGGCGCCCTTTGGATTGCGCAGGGCATTGGCCAGATCATAGGCGCGCTCTCCGGTGAGGCCCTTGGCGTCGAAGGCACGCGGGCCGTCACCTGTGAGGATGACATTGTCATGGTGCAGATCGCCATGCAGCGCCACGGGGGCCGGGGCAGAGGTCATGAGCGCGCGCGCCATCTCTTGCGCGGCGGTCATGTCCCGACGCAGTCCCACGGGGCACTCCGGCGCGAAACTCAGGCTCAGGAGCGCCTGCACCCAGTCCTCCAGCCGGGGCATCGCCGGGACGGACCGGGGCGGGGTGGCGTGCAGTTGTTCCGCGGTCTGTGCGAGCAGGACGCAGGCCTCCCGGTCGCGGCCCGAGCGGGTGAGATCCCCCAGCGCGGGCCCGTCCAGATGCGCCATCAACAGGCTGTCGGCGCGCCAGTCGAAAACCTCGGCCATGGCGCCACTTTGGGTCCAGGCGCGCATCAGGGCGGGGCAGGCGGCCTCGTTCCCGGCGTCGTCCTTGTGGTAGATCTTCAGCACGGCCTCACCCTGCGGTGCGGCCACCAGCAGGATTTCGGCGAGGGCGGTCTCGACCAGCGGTCTGATCAACCGGGCCTTGTAGATTGCCAGCGTGGCGTCGCGTTTTTGCACCGTGTCTCTCGTCTTGCCCGTCTCTGCGGCGCTTGGTATCACGCAGGGCCTGACATGGAGAGAGCAAGATGCGTGCGGAAGCCCAGAACAACGTGGACCGGATCGGGAAATCGCTTGATCTGCTCAGGCAGCGTCTGGGGTGGGAAACCGCGCAGCATCGCCTTGAGGAATTCGACGCGCGCATGGAGGACCCCAATCTCTGGGACAATCCGGCCAATGCGCAAAAGCTGACGAAGGACCGACAAGCGCTGGTGTCCGCGATGGAGACCTATGCTTCGCTCAAGCAGGAGCTGGAGGATCAGGTCGAGCTGATCGAGCTGGGCGAGATGGAAGAAGATGACGAGGTGGTGGCCGAGGCCGAAGAGGCGCTGACGGCCCTTGTCGAGAAAGCCGCCAAGAAGGAGCTCGAGGCGTTGCTGGACGGCGAGAGCGATGGCAACGATGCCTTTCTGGAGATCAAGTCCGGTGCCGGTGGCACGGAAGCCTGCGACTGGGCGTCGATGCTGGCGCGGATGTATGTGCGGTGGGCGGAGAAGCGCGGGTTCGAAGTGGACCTGCAGGAAGAGCAGTCGGGCACGGAGGCTGGCATCAAATCGGCGACCTATCAGATCAAGGGCCCGAACGCTTATGGCTGGTTGAAGTCGGAAAGCGGCACGCACCGGTTGGTGCGGATTTCGCCGTTTGGCAAGGGCACGCGGGAGACGTCCTTTGCCGCCGTGGGGGCCTATCCGGTGATCGATGACAACATCGAGGTGGATGTGAACCCGGCGGATATCCGGATCGACACCTACCGGTCTTCGGGGGCCGGGGGGCAGCACGTGAACACCACGGATTCGGCGGTGCGGATCACGCACCACCCTACGGGGATCGTGGTGACCTCTTCGGAGAAGTCGCAGCACCAGAACCGCGACATTGCCATGAAGGCGCTGAAATCGCGGCTGTACCAGTTGGAACTGGACAAGCGGAATGCCGAAGTGAACGCGCTGCACGAGGCCAAGGGGGACGCGGGCTGGGGCAACCAGATCCGGTCTTATGTTCTGCAGCCCTACCAGATGGTCAAGGATCTGCGCACCAATCACGAGACGGCGGACACCTCGGGCGTGCTGGATGGCGATCTTGATCCTTTCATGGAGGCGACGCTGGCCTTGCAGGTCTCTGGCAAGAGCCGCGCCGATGCGCAGGGCGAGGACTAAGGTCCTTTTGGTCGAGCGCTGGTTTGCGCCTTGACGGGCGGTGGTGCGCTGATGTGACGGCGGCGCGCGCGGGGTCAACCCCGCGCCACGGCGGCTGTGCTTTTGGCATGGTTCTTGTCACCCGGTAAACTGCCCGCGCATGTGTCTTGCCCATGAGGTGAGTGACCAGCCGGGTCGCTTTGCGGTGGGCGCGGGGTCAACCCCGCGCCACTGGGGGCGGCACTTGCTCTGCGGTGGAGGTCGCCCGACCTCCGGCGTGCTGGCGCAAAAAACATGCAACTGAGCAACATGTTGCTGTGGCGTGCCACTTGCGGCTTACTCCTGTCTGAGCGTCATTCGAAGCAAGCCGTGGCCAAGCAGCGTGGGGCCAAACATCCTGCGGCCAAGCAGCGTGGCGTCCAGCCAAGGAGGGGAGGGGATGCCCGATACACCGAAACCGGGGCTGCCCAAACTGGGACCCGTGTCTCTGGACATCTTCAGGGAGGCCCTGCGCCGTGCGCGGCGGGACATGATGCGTGCGCCCGGCTTTGCGCTGGCTTTTGCGGGGCCCTATGTCGCCCTTGGTTGGGTGATGGCCTGGGTCACCTGGGTCACCGGTCAGAGCTATTGGCTCGTCTTTGCCGCCATTGGGTTTCCGCTCGTGGCGCCGTTTGCGGCCGTCGGGTTTTACGACGTCAGCCGCCGGATTGCGCAGGGGCGTGTGCTGGACTGGAGGCAGATCGCCAGCGTCGTGGCGCGGCAGCGGGCCGGGCAATTGCCCTGGTTGGGGGCTGTGATCGTGGTGATCTTTCTGTTCTGGTTTTTCCTCGCGCATATGATCTTTGCGCTGTTTCTCGGGCTGTCGACGATGACCAATGTGTCGAGCAGCTATGCCATCTACACGTCCTGGCAGGGGGTTCAGATGCTGGGCTTTGGCACGCTGGTGGGCGCGGCGATTGCGACGCTCCTGTACATGATCTCGGTGCTGGCGCTGCCGATGCTTCTGGACCGGGACATCGATTTCGTGACGGCGATGATCACGTCGTTCAGCTATGTGCAGGCGCATCCGGTGCCCATGCTGCTTTGGGGCGGGTTTGTTGCGGTGGTGACGCTGCTGTCGATGGTGCCGGGGTTCTTCGGGCTGTTGATCGCGCTGCCGCTGTTGGGCCATGCGACCTGGCATCTCTATGACATGATTGCCTATGGCTCGGGGTCGGATGAGCCCGCTGCCTAGGGCAGGCCCGGGCCTGCGTCGAGGCGCAGGCGCTGTCGCCTTGGGCGACACAGGTCCCAATGGCCGCGCCAAGGCACTCTGAGAGACTGCGATCGGGGGTGGTGCAGCGGCGCTGGAAGACCGCTTCATGACAACGATCGAGGCTCTGTTCTCATGCGTTCAGAACCCGCCGATCTCGGGGGGCGATGGGGCTGCGGCGCGACCTGAATACTCCGGGGCGCGCGGCCTTGCCCCAGGCGTCGTTGTCATGCCTCGCGGCCAGCGGCCTTCAGGCGCAGATGCAGATCCGCCGCACGGGGGTCGCCGGCTTCCAATGCAAAGACATAGGCATGGGTCAGGAAAAAGCAGGCGGCGTCCTCGTCGCCTGCTTGCTGGGCGGCCTGCGTGTAGAGGCCGATCAGTGCCGCGCGGTCATCGCTGTCATGCGCGGCCAGCAACTGCGCCTGGAGGCTCATTCCGCGGCCTGATCCATCGCGCGGTGGGTCTGTACCTTGCCCGCAACCCAGTCGTGGAAGCAATGCGTCGGGCCATCCATGGCCGGAGAGAAGCGCCCGCCGTCAAAGCCCGCCGCGTGGCGCCCGCGCTGCATGCCTTCGACGACAAAGATATCCTCTTCGAAGACCAGCCTCCATTGTTCGGTGTTGCGGGAGCGCAGGCCGGGGTCGCTTAGCGGTGTGGCGTAGTAGACGTGCACGTACTCGACCGTGCGTTCGGCCCCTTCGGGCACCAGCACGATGGCAAAGGCGTGGTCGCGGTGCACGCCGAGCAGGACGTTGGGATAGACCGCGATGTATTCCGCCGCGGTGTCCCATTTCTCGGCCAGCGCCTCGAAATCGGAAAAGCTGTCGCCATTGTCGTCGGTGAGCTGCCGGTAGACTTCGGTGCCCTGGCCCGAATAGGCGCCATAACATTCGATGTTGTAGTGGTCTTCGAGGCGGGAGTAGCTGTTCAGCCCGGGGTGCACCCATGGCAGGTGGTAGCTTTCGCAGTAGTTCTCGACCGCCAGTTTCCAGTTGCAGTTGACCGCCAGTTCAAACCGCGAGTCCGCGCCGCCGTGATACAGCGGTTGTTCGAATTCGGCCCAGCGGGTCATCACGTCTGACATGGCCTCCTCAAAAGGGGCCGCGGTGCCGGAGAGGTTGATCCAGATGACATCGCGCCAGACGTGGCTGCGCACTTCGATCAGACCAAGGGTGGCGCGGTCGATGGAGGCGTGCGTGTTGCGCCCGGGACCGCCCACATGCGGGGTGGAGACAAGGCGGCCATCGGTGCCGTAGCACCACGAATGGTAGGGGCAGCGGATGGCGCCTTCGATCTTGCGGGCCTCTTCCACGAGGATCATGCCACGGTGGCGGCAGATGTTCTGGAACACGCGCACGGTGTCGTCGCGGCCCCGCACCATCAAGAGCGGCATCCCGAGGAAGGTGATCGGCTTTGCATCGCCAGCCTCGGGCACATCGGCGGCCACGGCCAGCCCGGCCCATTGCGAGAACAGCAGCGCCTCGCGTTCTTCGGCGAAGACCTCTGGCGAGGTATAATGCGCGTTGGGCAGGCCATTGGCCCGATCCACGGGTTGGCGCACGCTGGCGAGGTCGGTGAGATTGGAAAGGGACTGGGTCATGGCGGGCTCCCCGGGTTGAACGTGTCCGGGATGCTAGGGGCACGCGGCACCCCTGTCGGGTTCAGGCGCGACATGGTGTGTCGCTGTGAAACAGGCCTTGGGGGTGACGGTTATGCGCGTCGGGGGGCGGCGTTGCTTGCGCGTCGGGGGGGGCTTGCGTTGGGCGCTGCTGACCCGTCCGGGGCGCGTGCCTATGCGTCAGTACGGGAGAGGCGCGGAGTTCTTACTTGCCCCAGCGCGTTGTTCCGGGATGCGGTGCTCTGATGCATCTTGCGCGCCACCAAGATTGCGCGCCACCACATTGAGCCCCTGCGCTCACCGCCTGCGAAACCCAATGGATCAGAGATCAGACGAAGTCCTGACCGATCTTCAACAAGGTGCGGTGGTAGGGCACCAGTTCATCGGACCTGCAGAATCCGGCGGACCGGGCGGCGGGCAGGACGCGTGGCATCGACCGACCGAGATATTCGTAGACCAGCCGCTCGACCCGACGGCCCGCGACGTTCTCACGCACCGTGCGGGTGACGTAGCCGACCCAGAAGTTGTTCTCGAAGGTCGGGATGCGGGCGAGGTAGTTGAAGGAGGTCGTCGTCGCCCCCTTGCGGGAGACAAGCGCTGCGACCCCGTCTTCTTGCGGGATCACGGTGCCACGGAATTCCCGTGTCGCGGGATCGGTGGGCAGGCCCTGTGCGCGCATCGCAGCCTTTGCCTCGAACCCCTTGAGGAATGTGCCCGCGCCGCTGCGGAAGACATAGATCAGCCCCTGCACGTAGGATTCATCATCCATGAAGCTGCGCCGGGTGAAGCGAAAGAAGCCACTTGGAAACTCGGTCTCGTCAAGCGGGCGCGCGGTGCCGCCGAGATACTCTGATATGGCGGGGCTGAGCAGCATGGAGTTGTCGACGCGCTCGATGTTTGCCACCGGTTCCAGAAGAATGCGGGCATCGACGCCGAAGTAGGAACAGATCCGGTGCAGCACGTCCGGGCGCGGAAAACTCTCCCCGGCGAGGTAGCGGTTATACTGCGTACGGTTGATCCCGAGGTCCCGGCACAGGGCCGAGATCGACACAGCTTGTTGCGAGAGCTGGCGCAGGTTGGCGCCAAGCATGTTGCGAAGTTCGGCAGGGCTTGGCGATCGCTTACGCGCAGTAGAGGCATCCGAAGGCATTTGGGCTTCCCGTTTTCGCAGAGTTTTCCGTGGTTTCACACGCTATTAGGGTAACTGATACGAACTTGTGTCACGAATTGTCGCTCATTGGCGTCACGTCTGATGCTTAACAGAGACAAGCCTGCCGAATCGCGCCACAAAAATCAAGGAGCCGACGCGGAAAAAGGCATGTTATGACGCAGATCTTTACGTCACCTTGATCGTGCAACCAAAGGTAGGTGTGTCACGATGCAGGATCGGATGTTGGGCGTTGTTCTCTGGGCAGATGCCAGCGACATGAAGGCCGTGATCTGGTGCGAAGATCATGGCAATCTGGCGTATTATTCCGCGCCAGAACAGAATGTTCATGAGGGGATCGCCCTTGATGCGGGTGATCTGATACAGTTTGAATTGCGCGAGGAGCGCGACACACGTCATGCGAGCAATCCTCGCCGTGTGGACGCAGGCTTTGCGCCGCAGTTGGTGCAGGAATTGCGCGGTCAGGGCGGCCATGTGGCCAATGAAACGGTCACGCCGGGACGCCCTAACGTTGTGCCTTTTCCACGTCGCGCCTGTTAACCACGATTGACGCAAATACGCGTCAAGGGGGTGAAACAGGCGGCCTCATGGCTTTGCGATGGGTTGGGTCCGAGCAATTGACCAGCAGGTCTGGTCAGGTGATGCGTTTTGGCGTCGGACGGGGCGCCATGCACCACAGCCGTGTGGGCGTGAAAACAGGGCAAAGGTCGCAATGCCCAGCCTCAGGGGCGAGGCGCCGTCCGGGCTGTACTCAGACTATGGCACCGCTTGTCTGTTGTCCGCAAAGGGGTGGCCCTTGCGGTCAACAGTTTTGTTAAAACAGGTGCTGCCGTGCTTCGTACTAGGGCCAAAGCGGCTGGTTCAAGCGCCGCGGGCCAGCGCGTCCGTTTTAGGCGCCGCGGGCCAGCGCGTCCGTTTTAGGCGCCGCGGGCCAGCGCGTCCGGTTTACGCGCCGCGGGCCAGCGCGGCGACACCCGTGCGCGCCACTTCCATCAAGCCAAGCGGACGCATCAGATCCGCAAAAGCGTCGATCTTGTCCGGGGTGCCAGTCAGCTGGAAGACAAAGCTCTCAAGGGTGCTGTCCACCACATGCGCGCGAAAGATATCCGCAAGCCGCAGCGCCTCGACACGCTTGTCGCCGGTCCCGGCCACTTTCAGCAGCGCCAGCTCTCGTTCAACAGAGCGCCCTTCGACCGTCAGGTCGTGCACTTCGTGCACCGGCACGATGCGGCCCAGTTGCGCCTTGATCTGTTCGATCACCTGAGGCGTGCCCGTTGTGACGATGGTGATGCGGCTCAGATGACCCTCGTGGTCGACCTCCGCCACCGTGAGGCTTTCGATGTTGTAACCACGTCCCGAGAACAGGCCGATCACGCGCGCCAGCACGCCGGGCTCGTTCTCGACCAGCACGGCGATGGTGTGGGTCTCTTGCACATCAGAGAAGCTGGGGCGCAGGTTGTAGGCCGAGTGCTTGTTCGACCCTTTCTTGATCATAAGTGCGGACATTCGTGACCCTTTTGCATTAGCCTGCGCCGGTGGCATGGCTGAACCCGGGAGCGGGTCCAGGTACGGACCCGGCGTAAAAACAGCGCCTTGCCTAACGAAGTTTTTTCAGCTTGACCAGAGAGACCCGCGAAAAACACGAAAAGGGTTCTTTTAAGGCGATCTAAAGCGTTGCAGTCTACCGCATAAGGAGGATGGCCGAATTGCTTTGGCGGAGACACAGACGCAACATGACCGATGCCTCTTATGACACGGCGATCTGGTCGGATATCGTGCATCTCATGCCGGCCTGGACCTGGGAGACGGATGCTGAGCTCCGGCTGACCTATGTGCATACGCAATTCGAACAGCTGTCCGGGTTGAACACGGCTGACCTGATGGGCCATTGCATCGTCGACGCCCCCGGCGTCATGCATCCCGAGGAGTCCGGGCTGGACACCTATATGGAGGAGATCCGCAAGAGGCGGCCGATCAATTCCCTGTGCTACGAACGGATACTGGTCACCGGTGAGCGCGTGGTGCTGATGGACAGCGCCGTGCCCAAGATCACCGCGGAGGGTCTGTTCGACGGCTATCGCGGCATCTCCTTGAACATGACGGAGGCGTTGCGCCGCGCCGATGACACCGAAAGTCTCATCGGTGGCATGGCGGAACGGACGGAGGCGTTGGAAGAGAGCCTCTCGCGCGGGGCGGCGGAGCAGGATGCCGCCAACCGCCTGTTCACCGGGATCGTCGAGAACATGGGCGAGGGGCTGATGGTCACCAGCGGGACGGAGGCCAGCGACCCGGAAAACCGCATCCTGATGGTGAACCAGGCCTATCGCAACCTGTTCCAGCTCAGCGAGGAGGACGTGCCGCCGGGGATGCCGATGCCCGACTACATCGCCATGCTGGCGGAGCGCGGTCATCTGGCCGAGGCCTCCGAGGCCTTTGGCGAGGTCAACGACAAGTTGGCGCGCGGCGAGAAGGTCATGATGACGCTCCCCAGCACGGGGCGCAGTTTTTACTGTCGCGCGACGCTGCAACCCTCTGGTGGCTATGTTCTGGTGCACACCGATATCACCGAACTGCGCACCCAGAACGCCGAACTGCGGGCCGCGCGCGACGTGGCCGAAGTGGCGAACAAGGCGAAATCGACCTTCCTTGCCACCATGAGCCATGAGATCCGCACCCCGATGAACGGCGTCGTGGGCATGGCGGATCTGCTGGCCGAGACGGAGCTGACAGAAGAGCAGGCCGAATGCGTCGACACGATCCGCAGCGCGGCGCTGGCGCTGACCTCGCTGATTTCCGACATCCTCGATTTCTCCAAGGTGGAGGCCGGGCGGCTGGAGCTGGAAGAGGCGCCCTTTGATCTGTTCGGGTTGATCGACGAGCTGTTTGACCTGCTGCAACCGCTGGCCGAGGGCAAGGGTGTGTCGCTGATCAAGGAGGTCGCGACGGATGTGCCCCGCAAGGTCGAGGGCGACGCGTTGCGCATCCGGCAGGTGATGCTGAACCTGCTGGGCAATGCGATCAAGTTCACCCATGAGGGCCGCGTGTCCATGACGGTCGGACGGCGCGAAGAATTCGGCAATGCCGTGCGCTTTGTGATCCGCGACAGTGGTATCGGCATCTCGGAGGCGCGGTTGCCGCACATCTTCAACCCGTTCGAGCAGGTGCAGACGGGCAACGAGCGGCGCTACGAGGGATCTGGCCTTGGGTTGTCGATCTCCAAGAAGCTGGTCGGCGCGATGCAGGGCGAGATCGCCGCGTGCTCCACCCTTGGTGAAGGGTCGGAGTTCGAAGTGGTGCTGCCGCTGCCCGCCGTGGCCAATATCGCGCCCCCCGTCACGCCGAAGGTCTCACATAACGCGCGGCTGGACGGGCTGCGGGTTCTGCTCGTGGAAGACAACCGGACCAACCAGATGGTGGTCCAGAAGATGCTGACGCGGCGCGGCGCGGATACGGTTGTGGCGCAGAACGGGCAGGAGGCGCTGATGCTCTTTGATCCGACGCGCTTTGACCTTGTGCTGATGGATCTGTCGATGCCGGTCATGGGGGGGCTGGAGGCCACGCGCAAGATCCGCCGCCGCCAGTCCTTAGAGGCCTGGCCGCATCGGCCGATCATCGCGCTGACGGGCAATGCCTTTGAGAAGGACAAGGAAGACTGTCGGTCGGCTGGGATGGACGGCTTTCTCAGCAAGCCGATCCGCCGGGATGAGCTGTTGCTGGCAATCACCCGTCAATTGGCCACGACCGAGACGGTGGCGCTCTGAAGGGGCGTAACGGGCCTCGATCATGTTGCGGTGCCGGTAAACCCCATGACCCGCCCGCGCGCATTATTCGGATCTTGAGCTGGAGTCTGGGCAAGACCATCGCGCTTGCTCATGGATTTCCGAAAACGGGCAGCATCATGGCCTTGATCCGCCAGCAGCACGCGCGGCGCGGGCACATTGTCACCCATCACCAGATCGTCTGACGTTAGCCCCGGCGTGATGTCCGTACTTTTGAGGAGACCCTGCGCGGTCAGACCTGCGTGACAGGAGGCTGCGAAGGGTCTTGTGCCCATCGCGGGAGTCCAGACGTGGCGCGGAGGTCCGAAGTGACCCTCCGCGCCAGTTGTGTGGTTACACCATCACGGCGCCCTTGGCCCCGATTGCGTCCTTGGTCGAGGCCTCGCCCAGCAGCATCTTGTTGTGCGGCTCGCCCGACGGGATCATGGGGAAGCAGTTCTCGTGCTTTTCCACAAGGCAGTCAAAGACGACCGGACCGTCATAGGCAAGCATTTCCCTGATCGCCTCGTCGAGGTCATCCGGATCGGAGATCGAGATCCCCTTGCAGCCAAAGGCCTCTGCCAGCTTGACAAAATCGGGCAGGGCGTCCGACCAGCTGTGCGAGTAACGCTCGCCGTGCAGCAGTTCCTGCCACTGGCGGACCATGCCGAGGCGCTCGTTGTTGAGGATAAACTGCTTGACCGGCAAGCGATATTGCACCGCGGTGCCGAGTTCCTGCATGTTCATCAGCCACGAGGCTTCGCCAGCGACATTGATCACCACGGCTTCGGGATGGGCGACCTGCACGCCAATCGACGCCGGGAAGCCGTAGCCCATGGTGCCAAGGCCACCGGAGGTCATCCAGCGGTTGGGATCCTCAAAGCCGAGGTATTGCGCTGCCCACATCTGGTGCTGGCCCACTTCGGTGGTGATGTAGCGGTCCATGCCCTTGGTCAGCGCCTCGAGGCGGGTCAATGCGTACTGCGGCTTGATCGTGCTGGGCGAGGATTTGAACGACAGGCAGTCGACGCTGCGCCATTCGTTGATCTGCGTCCACCAATGGGTCAGCGCCTCGCGGTTGACCTTGCGCCCGCGGCTTTTCCACAGGGCCAGCACATCCTCGAGCACGTGTCCGATGTCGCCCACGATCGGGAAGTCGGTCTTGACCACCTTGTTGATCGAGCTGGGGTCGATGTCCACATGCGCCTTGCGCGAATTCGGGCTGAAGGCGTCGATGCGTCCGGTGATGCGGTCGTCAAAGCGCGCGCCGATGTTGAGCATCAGGTCGCAGCCATGCATCGTCATGTTGGCCTCGTACAGACCGTGCATGCCCAGCATGCCCAGCCAGTTCTTGCCGGAGGCCGGATAGGCACCGAGCCCCATCAGGGTCGATGTGATCGGAAAACCGGTGGCCTCGACCAGTTCGCGCAAAAGCTGGCTGGCCGCGGGGCCGGAGTTGATCACGCCGCCACCGGTATAAAAGATGGGCTTTTCAGCGGTCTCGATGGCCTCGACGAGGGCCGCGATCATCTCGCGGTCGCCTTTCAGTTGCGGCTGGTAGTGGCGCGTCGAGGTGGAGGGCTTGTCCTGATAATCGGCAGAGGCGAATTGCACATCCTTGGGAATGTCCACGAGCACAGGTCCGGGACGCCCGGATGTCGCCACGTGAAAGGCCTCGTGGATGGTGCCGGACAGCTTCGCGGTGTCCTTGACCAGCCAGTTGTGCTTGGTGCAGGGACGGGTGATGCCAACGGTGTCCGCCTCCTGAAAGGCGTCAGAGCCGATCATGAAGGTCGGGACCTGCCCCGTGAGCACCACGAGCGGGATCGAATCCATCAGCGCGTCGGTCAGCCCGGTCACCGCATTGGTGGCCCCGGGGCCCGAGGTCACAAGCACGACGCCGGGTTTGCCGGTGGAGCGGGCATATCCCTCTGCCATGTGCACGGCGCCCTGTTCGTGGCGCACGAGGATGTGACGAATGCCGTTCTGCTGAAAGATCGCATCGTAAATCGGTAGTACGGCGCCGCCGGGATAGCCGAATACTGTGTCGACACCCTGGTCTCTCAGGGCCTGGACCACCATTTTCGCTCCGGTCATCTGACGTGTCATCGCTTTTCTCCGTTCACGACACTGCGGCGCCTGTCAGGGCGCGGGTTCACTGTGCCTGCGTTTCGCCGCGGGCGGGCGTGGGTTGCCGACAGGGGGAGTCGGCGGGTTGGTGTGCCGAGACAGATGTGTCGGCGGGTCGGTTTGCCAACAAAAAACCTGTTGGCGGGTTGGTGTGCCAACAG
>JBELMB010000089.1:0-20374 GCA_042088665.1 Sagittula sp. | reverse complement strand
CAAGGCCGCGCGCATGATGGCCGGGCTCCCTTCCCATACAACAAGCGGGCTGGCCTCGGCGGCCGCCGCGCTCAGCGCTATCCCGAGGATAAAGGCATGCGGCTCCGCGATCACGCGACGGCGCTCTGGTCCGCTTGGCAACATCCCGTCCACATGGGCCGCGTCACGCCGGAGGCGGTAGCCATACGCCGCGTCACTTTCCCCCAAGAGCGGGCGCGGATAGCCGGGATAGGTCACCGAAAGCTGGGCCGGATGCAACTCTGGCAGTGGCGAAAGCGCCGAAACCGCGGCGCCCCCTAGCGGGACACCGGCGATCTGTCCCGCCGCATCGCTGGGCAAGGCATCAACGCCGACAAACCATGTGCCCTCGCACCGCAACCAGGCCTCCTGCATCGCGGGGTCGGCCGCGACATCGCACCCAACCGCGCGCGCGGCTTCGGCCCAGGCCAGCGTTGCCGGGTCCGCCGGAAAACGCGCCCAACCGCGGTCTGACAAAGCCTGCGCCAGATCATGGCCCTGCTCTGCCGTCGGATCGACGGCATCGGTCCGCGTCGGAGACATCAGGCGGCCTGCGCCTGTTCGACGCGCAGCAGAGCCTCGGTCACGACCTCGATCCCGGCACCGGGGCGGGTTGCCTCGGTCGACAGGTGCTGACGCCAGCGGCGCGCCCCGGGTTGCCCGGCAAAGAGACCCAGCATGTGCCGGGTCACCTGATGCACGCGGCCACCTGCCTCAAGATGCGCGGCGATATAGGGCAGCATGGCCTCGACCACATCAGCCCGCGTCTTGGCCTGTGCCGGCGCCCCAAAGACCCGGGCGTCCGCATCGGACAGGATATCCCACGGCTGGTGATAGGCCGCGCGCCCGATCATGACCCCATCCAGCCCCCCGTCGAGAAAGCCCATCGCAGCATCCAGCGTGTCGATCCCGCCATTGATGGAGATCGAGAGATTGGGAAAGATCATCTTCATCCGCGTCACCAGATCATAGTCCAGCGGCGGGATATCACGGTTCTCCTTCGGGCTCAGTCCCTTCAGCCAGGCCTTGCGCGCATGGATGGTCACCCGTTCGCAGCCCGCAGCGACGATCTGCGCGAGAAAGTCCGGCAGTACCGTTTCGGGGTCCTGATCGTCGACGCCAATCCGGCATTTCACCGTCACATCCACGTCCACCACGTCCCGCATCGCCCGCACACAGTCCGCCACCAGCGCCGCGTCACGCATCAACACCGCGCCAAAGGTCCCCGACTGCACCCTGTCGGACGGGCAGCCGCAGTTCAGGTTGATCTCGTCATAGCCAGCCGCGGCCCCCATGCGCGCCGCCATGGCCAGTTCCTGCGGATCAGATCCCCCCAGTTGCAACGCCACAGGGTGCTCTGTCTCCGAGTGATCCAACAGGTGCAACGCGCCGCCCCTGACCAGCGCCGGAGCCGTCACCATTTCCGTATACAAAAGCGCATGACCGCAGATCAGCCTGTGGAAGACCCGACAATGGCAGTCGGTCCACTCCATCATCGGGGCCACAGACAATCTCGCGTGTTGATTTATTTGCATTTTTCTTGCACATTCAAACTGTTGCGGGGCAAAGCTGCTACGCAGGAATACGCCCCAATATCCCCGACTTTGCCCCTCTACGACGACTCATTGCACACATGAGCCGCACCCGAAAATGGCCTCCATCACCAAGCTCCCCTCCGGTGCCTGACCTGCGTCCAGATCAGACCAAAGGGCCGCTTTGCCGCGCGATCCGTTCCTCCGACGCGACGATGCCCATCGCCGGGCCCTGCCAGCGCGGAGACCCGGGTGGATCAGGGGCTGGCGCCTACAAGCAAGTCCGTCTCCCGCCTGACCACCTTCGGCGATCTCATCGATCTTCCCATAATCGATATGTGCGAGGTAGGCAAACCGCCGCGTCGCGCGCCAAGGCCGCCACGGTCTAGACGCTCAAGCGCGATCTGGGCAAAGAGAAGATCGGGCACCTCGACCGGCAAAAGCTGACAGACTACGGCAAGATGGGGGCGGAGCAAGGTGCGGGCCCGGTGACGCTCGGGATCGACATCGGCGTGATCAAGATGAGCAGTCGCTGCAACGTCAACTTGAATAATCATCGGGCGTCCTCCATGAATAGACACGACAACAAACGAGCAAGTGATGGCGCCCAATACATTGAAAGTCAGCGAGGTCTTTACCCCGAACGACACGCCGACCGTGTCCTATGTCGGGCGTGACGACCTTCGACTCGAAAGCAACCTGAAGACCTATTTTGAACTACCCAAAATGGTTGTATCGATCTCCGGACCATCGAAATCTGGAAAAACGGTCCTGATCAAGAAGGTATTGGATGAAGACCTGATCATTCCAGTTATCGGGTCTGGCATTGCCACACCCGAGGACCTGTGGACGCGCGCACTTCAGTGGATGGAAACTCCGACCACAATCACAAAAACCAAGTCTTCTGCAACGCAATTGTCGGGTGGCGTGAAAGGGGGAGGAGAAGCAGGCATCCCTCTTGTTGCCAAGGGAAAGGCAGAAGCACATGCTGACGCCAGCAGGACCTGGGGCGACGCTTCTTCCGGAATAACCGAAAGCGCCGGCCTGACAAGAGTGATAAAGGAGATTTCCGGCAGCCAATTCGTGATATTCGTCGACGATTTTCACTACATTAAAGAGGAGCTCCGCGAAGAAGTTGGTCGCCAAATCAAAGTAGCGGCAGACAATGGCGTCAAAATTGTAACTGCTTCTGTTCCACACCGAGCCGATGACGTGGTACGGAGCAATCCGGAACTTCGCGGTCGCGTAGCAGCGGTTGACCTAGGTTACTGGGACCAACGCCACCTACTCTTGATCGCCAGGCAAGGCTTCGGCGCACTCAACGTTGATTTGGCACCTTCGGTTGAACGACGACTTTGCGACGAGGCCATGGGGTCGCCGCAATTGATGCAAACCATCTGTTTTTGCTTGTGCCAGGTTCTAAGCATTAATGAACCGCTGCCCGAGAAGGAACGGGTTGAGGTCACAGAGGAAGCTCTTACGAAGGCACTCTCTCGGACTTCTCACTTCACCGATTTCTCAAAGATGCTTACCTCTTTGCATTCCGGGCCAAAGACACGCGGTCAAGAAAGGAAGGAGCATCAACTCGTCGATGGCACTAGCGGAGACGTGTATCGTGCAGTCCTGCTAGCGATCCGCGCTGATCCCATCGCAATGTCTTTCTCCTACGACGAAATAATGTCTCGCGTCAAAGCCGTGTGTTCGGCTGACAGTCCCGTCGGTTCGAGCGTGACTTCGTGCTTGGAACAAATGCACACCCTCACTGAAGGCCTACAACCCGGCCGTCCCGTGCTCGCTTGGGATGGCGACAATCTCGACATCACGGATCCTTACTTTGCCTTCTTTTTACGCTGCTCGGACAAGATCAACACTATAGCGAAATAGATCACAGTCGCCCTTAACAATAGGGATCGACAGACCAAAAACCGGGCCGAGCAGGTCAAGACGCTGGAAGTCGCGAATGGCCGCACCGAACTGCGCGCCGTGACCGGCCCGGACCATGGCAGCATCTTCGATCACGAACTGGTCTCCGCCGTACAGCGCATCGCAGGCAACGGCACGGGCGACACACGCTGGAAGGTGCCGGGCGTGCTGAGCCACGCCCCCAGATCAGGGGGCATCTGACCCGTGCGACCGAACTCGACAAAGCGTTCGAGAATCGCCCCCGATGGGCAGCCATCGAAAAGCGCCTGCGCCGAGGTGGCGCTGCCCAAGGTTGACGAAGCAAGAATTCCCGCCCCCATAAGACGAATAAAGCCACGGTTTCTCTTGGACATGACATCCCTTCCCTTTGCCTTGGACGGCCAACATTCGTGGCCCGACAGAATCTCACTCTTGGGCCGGAACTCCGCAACGCCTTTGAGTTGTACAAAGATCATATAACTAGCCTTAAGAATTTCCAAGGTATC
This sequence comes from Sagittula sp., assembly GCA_042088665.1. GTDB lineage: Bacteria > Pseudomonadota > Alphaproteobacteria > Rhodobacterales > Rhodobacteraceae > JBELMB01. The sequence goes on along the minus strand of JBELMB010000089.1, from coordinate 16,416 downwards.
TTTGCGGCCTGAGACCATGACCCCGTTCCGCCCTGCAGGACGCCTCGGTACCATATTGTCACATTGCGCACCCCACAATAAGCTATAAACATAGCTTAATGATCTGGGTGGCATTGCGCCACCCCTGCGGCCACCGCCTCACCGATGACCGCCCACGACCGGGAGTGCACAAAATGATGCGAAACAATTCGTCCTCGAGCCGCTATGATCCCTGGCCAGAGGGCGTCCAGCCCAGTGTGCCGATCGAAGGCTATACAAATACCTGGACCCACACGCCATCGCAGACGCTGTATCAGCGCCCGGTCACGCGAACGGACGCAACGGGGCCTGTCGATCTCTGGCGCAAGCTGAAATGCGGCGACAACAACCTCGCCAAGACGTCGACCGGAAAACTTGCCCAGGGCTTGCTGATGCGGGTGTCCGGCCAAGTGCTGGATGAAGATGGCCGCCCGATCCCGAATGCGGTTGTCGAATTGTGGCAGGCCAATGCCGCCGGGCGGTACACCCATGCGCTGGACCAACGCGAGGCACCGCTCGATCCCAATTTTCTCGGGCATGGGCGCGTGCGATCGGATGAGGACGGGGCCTATTCGTTCTTGACCATCAAACCGGGGGCCTATCCTGTTCCGGTCAAGGATACGTGGTGGCGCCCGCCCCATATCCACTTCTCTGTCCTTGGCCCCAGCTCACTGTCCCGGCTGGTAACGCAGATGTATTTCCCTGGCGACCCATTGAACGACTGGGACCGCATCCTGCAATCCGTGGGCGATCCCGCGGCCCGCCAGCGATTGGTCGCAAAGCAGCTGCATCCGGCAGAGGTTGGCACCGAACACCTCGGCTTTCATCATGACATCGTCCTGCGCGGGCGCAAAGCAACTCCGGAGGCCTGATGCAACATCTCACCGACTCCCGCCGTTTCCCCTTGTCACAGCACACGATTGGCCCGTTCTTTCCTGCGGACTACTTCCAGCCGGGCGACAATGATTTGACCCGGATCGCGCCCGACGCAAACCCGTCAACGCAGGGCGAGCCGTTCACCCTGACGGGCACAGTGCTGAAAGAAGGCCGGGAACCCGTCGCCAATGCCATTCTGGAACTGTGGCAGGCCGATGCGTCCGGCTTGTTTCGGCATCCCGAAGATCCGCAGGCGGACAAGGCCGATCCGAATTTCCTTGGCTGGGGCCGTGCCTGGTCTACCGCCGAGGGTGTCTTTTCGTTCCATTCGCTCAAACCCTGCGGATATGAAGAGAACGGCATCCGCCGCGCCCCTCATCTCAATATCATCGTGATGGGCATCGGGCTGATGCGTATTGCAGAGACGACATTGTTCTTCCCCGACTTTCCCGAGGAAAACGCCCAGGATCCCGTCCTGTCCGTCCTTCCCGAAGACCTGCGTCACATGCTGGTCATGCGCGACGACGGTGTCGAGAATGGGGTGCGCGCATACGGGTTCGACATTCTGCTGCGGGGGCCGAGGGGTCAGGAAACGCCCTTTTTCGAGACGTGAAGCCTGCCCAGGCCTCAGGCGTTCGGCGCCCCGTGCCCAAGGCTTTGCGCCAACAGGCGTGTCAGGCCATAAACGCCGTCCATCGTGGGGGTGGGCACATTCAGCCTGCGCGACAGCTCGACAAGCGCACCAGGGATCGGATCAAGCTCCAAGGCCCGCCCGGCCTCGACATCCTGCAGCATGGAAGAGCGGAACGCGCCCAGTTTGCGCGTACCGGCAAGCCGTTCATCGATATTGTCGAAACCGTGCAAGCCGATCTTTTCGCCAAGCGTGGACATCTCGTGCATCATGGCGACAGCCAGGCCACGCACACCGTCATCGTCCAGCATTTGCAAAAGGTCCGCACGCGACAGAGCCGAAAGCGGGTTCATGTTGGAGTTGCCCCAAAGTTTGCCCCAGACGTCGCGGTGGATCTGCCCGAACGCGACAGCTGGTATGCCGCCGCCTGCCAGATGGTTGGCAATCTCAGATGCGCGCCTGCCCTGCCCCGCGTCGCCCAGCAGCAGCTTGTTGGCCGCAACCAGACGGATGTTGCCGGGCTTTTCGACATAGCTCGCCGCATGTACGACAGCTCCGACAACACGGTCGGCAGGCATGAGCCCTGCAAGCACGCCGCCGGGGTCGGTGGCGGTCAGGTGAAGGCCCTGCGCGGCCCCTCCGAAGCTTTCGAAAAACCACCAGGGCAAACCATTTGTCGCGGGCACCAGCACAGTTTGCGGGCCGAGGGCGCGCGCGATCAGGGGTGCCAGCCCGGGCAAGTCCTGAGCCTTCACCCCAAAAGCAGGATATCCGCGTCTCTCAGAGCGGCAGGATCATCGGTGGCATGGACATCCTAGCGCCGGGCCGAGACCCCATCGTCCAGACCGAGCCCCCCCGCCCGCAAAGCCTCCAGCGAGGCCCCGCGCGCCAGCACCGTGGCCTATGCCCCCGCCTCGATGAAGCCGGAGGTCAACCATCCGCCTATCGCTCCGGCACCGATAACCGCAACCTTCGTCTCCGCTCTTCTTGTTGGTTTCGCTCCGTGATCGTTGCGTCTACCCTTACCCCAAACCCGGTTTGATCCATGACATCCAAGACTTCGCATAGCTTTGGCTTTCTCGAAGACGCAGACCGGCGTCTGTCCCATGACGGCGCGACACTGGCCTACCGCGATATCGGTGACGGGCCTTGTGTGGTGCTGATCCCGTCGCTTGGGCGAGGCAGCGAGGATTTCGACGCGCTGCTGCCCACCATGGTGCACTCCGGTCTTCGCCTGATCCTGCCCGAGCCGCGCGGGATCGAGGGGTCTTCCCCGCTCCGGCCGACTGACACGCTCCATGACATGGCCGCCGATATCGCCGCGATCATCGAAGCGGAGAACGCCGCACCCGCCGTCATCGTCGGCCATGCGGCGGGAAACTGGGTGGCCCGCGTGCTGGCCCATGACCGGCCCGATCTGACCCGCGCCGTGGCCCTTGTCGCCGCGATCGTCACCAATGTCGTACCGCAGGATGTCAGCGCCTCGATCTCTGCAAGCTTTGACATGTCGCTCGGCGACCAGGTCCGCCTTGGCCACCTGCAGCGGGTCTATTTCGCGCCGGGCGCGGATGCGTCGGTCTGGCTGGATGGCTGGTGGCCCGATGTTTCGGCCGCCCAACGTCATGCTGCACGACAGACCCTTGATAAGGATTGGATCCGCGTTGCGGACCGTCACCCGACGCTCTACCTGGCAGCGGCAGAGGATGTGATCTCCCCGCCTCCCGATCTGGATGGGCTGCGCCAGACCATCGGGCCTAAAGCCGACTGCGTGACGGTTTCAAATGCAGGCCATGCCCTGCTGCCAGAGCAACCGGAGGCCGTGGTGCAGGCATTGGTAACATGGCTGGCGTCTCTGCCCGCCCCGACAGCGTAACGCGCGCCCCCGCAGATCCGTTTCCGGCCCATTGTTGACTGCGGACCTCGACGGCATTCCCCGCTTCGTCTCAAGCGCACCGTCTCAAACCAGCCGTCAGCGCATTGATCAGAGCATTGCCAAAGCGCGATCCGAAGTATCACGAATATGCGCTTCGATCAGGTCAGAGGCCTTGTCAGCGTCCCGCGCAAGGGTTGCCTGCATGAGCTGGCGATGTTCTTCGAATTTCTTCCGACCCAGGCCTTCGGGTGCCTTCTTGGTGACGAACCGGTAGCGGTCCAACTGGTCAAACATCATCGAGCGCAACCGCAGCAGCCAGCGCCCCGGGCAAGCTGCAACCAACGCCTCGTGGAATTCGCGATGCCGCTCCACCCATTCGGAGTGGCGCTCCATCCGCGCTTCCCATGGCAGGCCTTCGATCAGGCTGAGCCTGTGATGCACCGCGACGATATGTGTTTCCCAATCCTCCCCACCATGGGTTGTCGCTTCGCGGATCGCTCGCTTCTCCAAGGCGATGAAGTGATCGGTAATCTCGACCAGTTCCTCGGCGGAGACTGGGGCAACGCGAAAGCCCTTGCCCGCCTCAACGGTCACGAAACCTTCGGATGACAGCTGCGACAACGCCTCGCGGAGCGTGCCGACACCGACATCGTAGCGTTTGGTCAGCTCGGCAAACTTCAGACGCATCTCAGGCTCGAAGACGCTGCTGACGATATCCGTGCGCAACCGCGACAACGCATCGCGCCCACCGGTAGAGCCAGAAGGGGCTGTTTCAGATGCACCTGCATGAGGAGGTGTCACATATTGCTCCATCGTTGATCACGTCGTTTGCGGGGTGTCACAGGCACTGTTGGATATTCGAATATCCCAGCATTACCGACAACACCATCGTCCTCGAGAAACTTCTTTGCCATCGATAATTTCAAAGATATACGTTTTTTCGAAAATAGGAAGAGATACGAATGAAGCTGCTGTCTTTCACACGCGCCGGTCAACTCTCTTGGGGATGTGTTGCACAAGACGGGATCGCCGACCTTTGTCAGCGATCGGGAGGGCGATATCCGGACCTGCGATCCTTCATCGCAGATGGATGCCCTGCTGCGCTATTGGAAGACGGATGCACCCCGGACGTGGCCTTTGACCAGATCGTTCTCGCCCCGGTCATCCCGAACCCGGACAAGATCGTGATGGCGGCGGTAAATTATCGCGAAGACGGCATGGATCCGGCCAAGATCCCCGAATATCCGGTGTTGTTCCTGCGCTTGCCGTCATCGCAGATTGCCCATGGCGCTTCTCTGATCGAACCGAGATCTTCCGAGAAACTGGATTTCGAGGGCGAGCTTGCGGTCATCATCGGCACGGGAGGGCGTCATATCGCACCCGAAGACGCCATGGACCATGTGGCGGGCTATTCCATCTACAACGACGGATCGGTGCGTGATTGGCAAAAGCATTCGCATCAATTCACGCCCGGCAAGAACTTTGTCGGCACAGGTGCCTTTGGCCCCTGGATGGTGGGCAAGAACGACCTGCCGATCCCGGATCGCGGGATTTCGTTGGTGACACGGGTCAACGGCGTCGAGAAACAGCGCACCGATACGTCGCGGATGATCTTCGATATCCCCTATCTGATTTCCTACATCTCGACCTTTGCCCCGCTTTTGCCCGGCGATGTCATCGTGACCGGCACCTGCACCGGCTTTGGGACCACGCGAAAGCCGCCAGAGTTCCTGCGGCCCGGCGACGTCGTCGAGGTGGAAATCGAAGGGATCGGGCTGTTGTCGAATCGTGTGGAGGCCGAGGCATGACCTGGCAGCCCCTGCGATTTATTCCACTAAGCGAGAAGTTTCGAAAATAATTGTGATTGCCGAAAGTCTGTGTTAGCGATCTGTTAACACGCATCACCAGGGGGAGGTGGAGATGAGCTATCTGGTCAACTCGGTCGGGCATGTTCAGTTGAACGTCACCGACGTCGATGCCTTGGTGCGCGAGTCCACCTCGATTCTTGGTCTCCACGTCACCCGGGAGGCGGCGGGTTGCGTCTGGTTGTCGTCAAACGGACGCTCCGCAGAGCTGGTGCTGCACGAGTCCTCGGAAAACGCGATTCGTTCGCTCGGGTTCGAGGCGGTGTCAGAAGCCGCAGTGGCCGAAGCGGCGAGCCGTGTCGAAGAGGCCGGGTGCCGACTGAGCGCCACCGACCCAACGCTGGACGTCTGCGCCAAGGGGATGAGTTTCGTCACCCCGCAGGGCCATACCTTCGAGTTGCACTCCCCCGTCGCGACCGAGATCTACGGCAGCCGCAAGGCTGTGACCGGCATGGTTCCGCTGCGCATGGATCACGTGAACATCACGTCGCCGGACCCGGCCGAGACCCGCACCCAGATGGAAACGATCATGGGAATGCGCCTGTCCGAGCGGATGGTGGACGACGGCCTGAGCTGGATGCGAGGCGCGAACCGCCTGCACCACATCCTCGGCATCGTGCGCGGCAAGACGGGCCTGCACCACTACTCCTGGGAAGTCGCGGAATTCTCGGATTACTGCCGTCTGGGCGATCTGCTGGACACGGTCGAGAAGAACTTTATCTGGGGTCCCGGCCGCCACAGGCCCGGCGACAACACCTTTGCCTATTATGTCGATACCTGCGGCGCGATGGTCGAATGCGCCGGCAACATGGCCATCGTCAACGATGACGACCGCTTTGAGCCGAATGTCATCACCGCCCTGAAACGCCCTGACAACGTGCGCGTGATGAATGTCTGGGGCGAACCTGCGCCGCTTCCTTGGCGCGAGCACCACTTTCCCTGGGCCGCGCCCGCAGCATGAGGCATTTCGCATGACGAAACTTGGTATTCTCGAAGGCTCTTTGCGCAAGGCATCCTTGTCACGGGCCTTGGCGAAGGCCGCGTCCGGTCTGGTTCCCGATGGCATGACAACCGTTGCGCTGCCGAACCCGGGCACCCTGCCCCTGTTCAATCAGGACGTTCTGGACGAAGGCCCGCCCGAAGCCGTCACCGCTATGATCGAGGCGGCGCATGGTATGGACGCATTGCTGATCGTGACGCCCGAATACAACTGGTCGATCCCGGGTGGTTTGAAGAACGCCATCGACTGGCTGTCCAAAGCCCCTGCTCACCCGTTGGCCGGCAAACCCGTCGCGATCTGGACCTTGTCGCCCGGCCTGCTGGGCGGCGCAAGGGCACACGAGGCGCTGCGCCACGTTCTGCACTCTCAGGAGATGCTGATCATGTCCAAGCCGGAGGTTCAGGTAGGAGGCGCGGTCCCGAAGATCGATGTCGCTGCCGGAACCATCAAGGCCCCCGAGACCGAGGAATTCCTGCGCGCGCATCTCGCGGCGTTCTCGACCTTTTGCAACGCCTGGAGCCGCAGCTAACCACTGCGACCGACTTGAAACGACGAGGCGAACCCATGGAACACGATCTGACCTTCATGTCCGATGGCCTCAAGCTTTCCGGCGTCTTGCACGTTCCGGAAGGGCGCAAACCCGGCCAGCGCTTGCCCACATTCATCGTGCTGCACGGCTTTGTCGGCACCAAGGACAAATCCCACGTCGAGCTTGTCGCCCGCATGATCGAAAAGATGGGCTATTGCGTCTTTCGCATCGACTTTCGCGGCTGCGGGCAAAGCGAGGGCGCGCGCGGCGAGGTGCGCTGCTTTGATCAGGTGGCCGATACGCGCAACGCCCTGACCTTTATCGCCGAACGCGAAGAAGTGGACCCCGAGCGCATCGGCGTGACAGGCCACAGCTTCGGCGCGGCGGTCGCGATCTTCACCGGCGGGGTTGATCTGCGCGTGGCCTGTGTCTTGTCACTCTGCGGCTGGGGCGACGGGGAGCGCAAGTTTCGCGGCCAGCACCCGACGCCAGAGGCATGGGCCAAGTTCACTGGCATTCTCGAAGAGGGTCGCCGCCACCGCGCCGAAACCGGCGAAAGCATGTGGGTGTCGCGCTTTGACGTGGTTCCGATCCCGGAAGAGCTGCGCAAGAACCTTTCGCCTCACGCGCAGTTCGAGGTACCGGTCGAAACGGCGATCAGCATGTACCATTTCCGCGCCGAAGACGTGGTGGCCGACATCGCGCCGCGTCCGCTGCTGCTGTTCCATACGGCAGGCGACGTGATCACACCGATGGAGCAATCCATACGCCTGTTCGAGAAGGCGGGTGCCAATGCCGAGCTTATGATCCCCACGGGCATGTCGCATTTCCCACTGTCGGACGAGGACGCGCCGCACACGCAGGCGCTGATTTCCGCATGGCTGAAAAAGTTCTTTCCGACACCACTGGCACAGAGCGCATGACAATATTCCGGCCCCAGGACCTGCATGCCTACGCGGCGGCCTTGCTGGAGGCCGGGGGCTACACTCCCGCTCACGCGGCCTGCACGGCTGATGTGCTGATCTGGGCCAATGCGCGCGGAACGAACTCTCATGGGGTGCTGCGCATCCCGCGCTATATCGACATGGTCGAGCTTGGTATGATCGACCCGCAGGCGACGCCCGAGGTCACGGTACAGACCGGTGCCATGGCTGTGCTGGAGGCGGCGCGCGCTCCCGGCCCGTCTGGCATGATGGCCGCGATGGATGCGGCCATCGGCATTGCAGATCAGCTTGGCATCGGCTGGTGCTCGGCCCGCAATATCACCCATGCGGGTGCGGTCGGGTACTTTGCGCTGGAAGCAGCCAATCGTGGCTGCGTGGGCATCGTCATGACAGCCTCAGGCCCGCTGATGGCCTATCACGGCGCGCGGGTATCGGGGCTGTCGACAAACCCGCTTTCGATCTGCGCGCCGTCTACGGGTCTGCCGCTGCTGCTGGATATGTCCACGTCCACCGTGGCGCTGGGGAAGATCATGCACGCCAAGGACACCGGGGCGCGCATTCCCGAAGGCTGGGCGATTGATGCACAGGGGCGGCCTGCCACGGACCCGGCGCAGGTGAACACGCTGACGCCGCTGGGCGGCCCGAAGGGATCGGGGCTGTCGCTGATGATCGAAGTGCTCAGCAGTCTGCTGGTTTCGAACCCGGTGATCTCGACTGCGCTGATGGGCGAAAAAGGCTCCATGAACGGTGCCGCGATTGCGATCAAGATCCAGAACTTCACCGATCCCGCCGTGTTCGGGGCTCAGGTCGATGCCTTGGCCCAGGCCCTCAAGACGCTGCCCAAGGCGCCCGGAACAGACGAAATCCTGATGCCCGGAGAGCGCGGCTTTCGCCAGTCCGCGGAACGGATGGCGGGCGGCATTCCCATCGCAGCGGGCACATTGACGCGACTGGCAAAGGTTGGCGACAGGTTCGCCATTCCCTGCCCGGCTCCGATCGAAACGCAGGACATGCCCACGCCCAGCTAGCGCGACCAGAAACTTCATCGTTCTCGGGGAGGGGAACGTTCATGGCACCAGACGCCCAATCACAGCCCAAGACCCTGTCACGCGCCCTCAGCGGCGGCGTGCTTCTGGCGGTCGGGCTGGGAATGCTGGTCATCAGCTGGAGCTATCCTCTGGGTCAACTGACCCAGATGGGTCCGGGATACGTGCCCCGCGCGATTGCGGTTCTCATCTGTGCGATGGCCGTTGCGATCATCGCGATTGATCTGCGCAGCGCCGATATCGCGCGCGGCGAAGGCATCCACTGGCGCGGCCTGATCTTTGTGTCGGCCGCCATGCTGATCTTTGCCGCGCTCGTGGATAGGGCCGGATTGGTTCCGTCGATGTTCCTTGCAGTCGCCGTTTCAATGTTTGCGGACAGACAGGCAAAACCGCTGACCATCGTGATCTACACCGCACTGGCGACCTTTGCGGGCTGGCTGTTGTTCCTTGTCATTCTAGAGCTGCCGATCCCGGCATTCTGGAGGTGGTCGTGATCGAGCAGTTCCTCCTTGGCCTTTCGGTCGTTCTGCAGCCACATGTGCTGATCTATGCCTTTGGAGGCGTGTTCATCGGGCAGCTGATCGGCGTGTTGCCGGGGATCGGTGCGATCACCGCGATTTCCCTGCTGTTGCCGATCACCTTCTACCTCGATGCCACGACCTCGATGATCCTGCTGGCGGGCATCTACTATGGCTCGCAATACGGCGGGTCGATTGCCTCGATCCTGCTGAACCTGCCGGGCACGCCGTCGTCGGTCGTGACCTGTCTGGAGGGCTATCCGCTGGCGCAACAGGGACGGGCGGGGCTGGCGCTGTTCGTCGCCGCCTTCTCGTCCTTTGTCGGCGGGATGATCGGCGTGTCGATCCTGGTGCTTGCGGCGATCCCGATGACCTCCATCGCGCTGCGGTTCGGCGCGCCGGAATATGCGATGCTGGTGGTTCTGGGCCTGCTGGCGGCCTCGCTGGTGGGCACCGGATCGCAACTGCGGTCCTTTGCCATGGTCCTTGTGGGCATCGCCCTCGGGCTTGTCGGCGCGGATGCCACCACGGGCTTCTACCGCTTCGTGGCGATGCCCGAACTGGCCGACGGCATCAGCCTGGTGTCGCTGGCGATGGGCCTGTTCGGGGTGAGCGAGATCATCCGCAACGCCAGCCACCACGGGCGCCCTGCCCCGCGGCTTGATCTGAAGCTGCGCGACATCCTTCCGACGCGCGCGGAAGCCAAAAGCCTTGGCGGGCCGATCCTGCGTGGCTCGGCCATAGGCAGCTTTTTCGGCGCGCTTCCGGGCACCGGAGCGGCGATTGCCTCTTTCATGGCCTATGCCACGGAAAAGCGGGCCTCCAAAACGCCCGAGAGGTTTGGCAAGGGGCACCTGCCGGCCTTGTCAGCGCCAGAAGCGGCGAACAACGCTGCCTCCCAGACCGGGTTCATCCCGACCCTGACCCTTGGCATTCCCGGCGATGCGGTCATGGCGCTGATCATCGGGGCGCTGATCCTGAACGGGATCATTCCCGGACCGCGCCTGATGGTGGATGAGCCGCAGCTGTTCTGGGGTGTGATCGCCAGCTTTTTCGTGGGCAACATCATCTTGCTGCTGATCAATATTCCGCTGATCCGGCTGTGGGTACTGCTGCTGCGCATCCCCTATCAGAAGCTGTACCCGGTCATCATCGTGATGATCTGCGTGGGTGTCTATTCACACCGCACCAGCGTGACAGACGTCGTTCTGACGCTGGCCTTTGGCATCATCGGCTACCTGATGAAAAGCTACAGGTTCGAGCCCGCGCCGGTCCTGCTCGGCTTCGTGCTCGGTCCACTTCTGGAGGACAACTTCCGCCGCACCATGCTGATCTACCGCGGTGACTTCATGATCTTTGTAGAGCGCCCCATCAGCGCCGTGCTGCTGGCCTGCACAACCGCGCTGATCGCGTTCTCGATCTTTTCCGCCATTCGCAATCGCCACCGGTCTGCGGGACGACCGGCGGAAACCGAAAGCTAGGCCCCGAAAAGCCAAGGGCCGTCAAAATCACCAAAAGGCTTTGTTCAAAGGGAGGAAGACAATGTTTAGAACTCTGATGACAACCATACCCCTCACGATTGCGCTGGCGCTGCCAGCCTTCGCGCAGGACAGCTTTCCGGACCGTTCTTTGCGGATCGTGCATGGCTTCGGACCGGGTGGCAATGCCGACACCGTGTCTCGGATCATGGCCGAACAGATGAGCCAGGGCCTGGGCGAGCCGGTGGTCGTGGATTCGCGCCCCGGTGCCGGCGGGACCGTCGCGTCGGGCTATGTCTCGGGAGAGGCACCCGATGGCTACACGATGCAGTTGCTGGTCGGTGGCCACGCGGTTGCCGCGGCGCTGTACAAGCAACTGCCGTTCGAGCCTGTGGAAGACTACACCTTCTTGTCCACGCTGGGCCAGTTCCCCTTCTTCATCGCCGCGCGCGCCGGGGAATACGAGTCGATCGATGCGATGATCGAGGCGGCCAAGGCCAACCCCGGCTCGATCGTGATCGGGCATTCCGGCGTGGGGTCCACCCAGCATCTGACCGGTGAACTTCTGGGCCTTGAGACGGGCGCAGAATTCATCCACGTCCCCTACAAGGGCGGGGCCGCAGCCAGCACCGCGCTCATGGGCGGCGAGGTGAACCTGATCATCGACACCGGCACCGTGATCAAGGGTCAGGCAGATGCAGGTGTCTATGACATCCTCGCTGTAACCTCGGCAGATCGGTGGCCGGGCTTCGAGGACGTGCCGACGGTAAACGAAACCGTGGCGGAAGGCTTTGATGTGATTTCCTGGACCGGTCTCGGAGCGCCCGCAGGCCTGCCCGAGAATGTTGAGGCCACATTGTCAACCGAGATCGCAAGGGTCATGGCCATGGAAGAGGTGCAGGCCCAGATCGCGGCTCTTGGTGCCAACCCCCAAGGCTCCACCGGCGAAGAGCTCAAAGCGCTGGTCGAACGTCAGATCGCTGTCTGGACCGAGGTGATCAACGAGGCCAAGATCGAGCGTCGCTAAATACACATCTCGGCCCGCCGCATTCAGCGGGCCGATCCCCATCCTTCTGCACCGGAGCGATGCCATGGCCGCGAAAACGCCCGAAGAATTATACGCCTCTTTTCTGCGCCAGTCGCTTTGGGTGATCACCACTCGCCCCGCCCGCGCGCCCGGCATGCAAGAGCTCCTGCCTGCCCATCTGGACTACCAGATTGAGATGGAACGCACGGGCCAGCTCTTTGGGGCGGGGCCAATATTCGAGGACGGCGGCACCACGCCCACAGCTGGCATGATCATCGTGCGCGCCAAGGATGAAGCGGCCGCCCGCGTATTGGCCGACGCCGATCCGTTCCACGAGGCGGGCTTGCGCCAATACACGCTGCACAGGTGGTTACTGAACGAAGGATCCATGACCTTCACCCTGCGCTATTCCGACCAAACCGCCGTCATCGCATAAACGATCTTCGCCGCTCAGGGGACGCAAGACTGACGCGATCAGCTGCGCACACAGGCATTTTTGCGGCGCCGATTTTTTCACAAACGCAAAGCCCCCTGCGGGATACGAACCGGAAAGGAAGCCAGATGATCTACGAAATGCGCGTCTACTCTTGCGTGCCCGGCGGCATGCCCGCCCTGTTGCAACGCTTCGAGACGACAACCCTGAAGATCTGGGAGCGGATCGGCCTGCGCCCATCAGGATTTTTCACAACGCTTGTCGGGCCCTCGAACCACGATCTGACCTATTTTCTGGCGTGGGAAAGCCTTGAGGAACGAGAACGGCTTTGGAACACCTTCGCCAGTGATCCCGAATGGGTCGCCGCCCGCGCCGAGCATCAACGTGTTCACGGCGAGGTTGTGGCCAATATCGCCTCCAGCTTCCTTGCGCCAACCGCTTTTTCCACGCTGAAGTAACCATGGCCGAAAAGCTCCTCATCACCCAGGCGGACGGCATCGCGACGCTGACGCTAAACATGCCGGAGCTGCGCAACCCGATCACGGATGCGGACATGGTGGCCGAGATCTGCGCCGCGATGGACTGGCTGAACACCGACCAGTCGATCCGCTGCGCCATCCTGACCGGCGCGGGCAAGGCGTTCTCTTCCGGTGGCAACCTCAAGCACATGCGCGACAAGGAAGGCATCTTTGCGGGCGACGCCATCGCCGTGCGCAACGCCTATCGCGCCGGCATCCAGAGGGTCGCCAAGGCGGTCTGGACTGTCGAGGTTCCGATGATCGCCGCCGTCAATGGCCCCGCCTATGGCGCAGGCTGCGACCTGACGCTGTTCTGCGATATCCGGATCGCCTCCGAAACGGCGGTCTTTGCCGAGAACTTCGTGAACGTCGGCATCATCTCGGGCGATGGCGGCGCCTGGATCCTGCCGCGCCAGGTGGGTCTGTCACGCGCCGCCGAGATGGCCTTTACCGCCGATCCCATCGATGCGCAGACGGCGCTGGACTGGGGGCTGGTGTCCCGGGTCACACCGCCCGACGGGTTGATGGCCGCGGCCATGGACCTGGCGCGCCGCATCGCCCGCAATCCCCCGCGACAGCTGCGCCTGACCAAACGCCTGATGCGCGAAGGAACGGTGGCGTCGCTGGATCAGGTGCTTGAACTCTCGGCGGCCTATCAGGGCGCCGTGCATCAGACCGAGGATCATGCCGAAGCTGTGGCCGCCCTGTTGGAGCGGCGCGACGGTACCTTCACCGGCAAATAGGCCGGGTTGACCGTGGCATTGCCACCGCCCGCGTCTATGATCCAACCCGAACGGCAGCCCGCCCCACACCCAAGGATACGTCATGACCCAATCCAAACCCTCTGACATGCTTTTCGGCGCCTTGATCGCCGATGCCGCCTGCCTTGGACTGCACTGGATTTACGATCCCGCGCGGATTGCCGACATCGCCGCCCGCCAGAACGGGCGCTCTGCCTTCACGCCGGTCGACGCCGCCAACTACGAAGGCACCAAGGGCTACTTTGCCCATGGCGGACGCGACAACGGCATGTTGACCCAATATGGCGAAGCGCTTCTGCTGACCATCCAGTCCATGAACGCCAATGGCGGCGCATTTGACGTCGCGGCCTATCAAAAGGCCTTTGTCGCGCATTTCGGCCCGGGCGGGCGCTACCAAGGCTATATTGACCGCCCGACACGCGCCGCACTGAACAACATCTTGGCCGAGCAATCGCCCTCCGGCATCGACGATGATCAGAACCCTGCCGTGGCCCGTCTGCCCGCGATTGTCGCGCGCTACCACGATCAGGCCGATCTGCCCCAGATGATGACCAAAGCGATGCAGGTGACCAATGTGAACGACATCGCTGCCGCCTACGGCGCGGCCTTTGCCGATGTTCTGACCCGCGTTCTGGGCGGGGCGCCTTTGGACGAAAGCCTTGACGCGGCGGCCGCCGCGTCGGACGAGGCCATCCGCGCCGATCTCACCGGGGCGCTGTCCACCTCTGATGACAACTCAACCGACTACGCCGGCGTCATGGGCCGCGCGTGCCACTTGCCCACCGCGGGCCCGATTGCATTCCACATCCTCAAACACAGTACCGGCTATGCCGAGGCGGTCGAGCGCAACATTCTGGCAGGCGGCGACAGCGCGGGCCGATCGATCTTTATCGGCGCGGCCATGGGTGCCGTGCACGGCATCGCAACACCCTCTGGCATCCCGCTTGGCTGGGCCCTGACCTTGCAGGACGGAGCCGCTATTTGGCAGGACTGCGAGCATCTTGGCGGTGGACAGGACTGAACTGCGCGAGGCGCGTCAGACCGCCTCGATCACCGCAGCAATGCCCTGACCGACACCGATACACATCGTGGACAGCGCGCGCTTGCCGCCCGCGGCCTGCAGTTCCAGCGCCGCTGTCCCGACGATCCGCGCGCCTGACATGCCCAGAGGATGGCCCAGCGCAATCGCGCCGCCATTCGGGTTCACGCGCGGATCGTCATCCGCAATGCCAAGCGCACGCAGCGTGGCAAGACCCTGACTTGCAAAGGCCTCGTTCAACTCGATCACATCGAAATCGGTCTGCGCCAGCCCCAGCCGCGCCATAAGTTTCCTTGAGGCAGGCGCAGGCCCGAACCCCATGATCCGCGGCGCAACACCCGCCGTGGCGCCCCCCAACACGCGCGCGATGGGGGTCAGGCCATGGGCCTTGACCGCGGCCTCGGAGGCAAGGATCAGCGCTGCTGCCCCGTCGTTCACGCCCGAGGCATTGCCCGCCGTGACCGATCCGCCCTCGCGGAAAGGCGCGCGGAGTGTGCCCAGCGCGTCCAGCGTCGTTTCGGGACGCGGATGTTCATCGGTGTCGACCACTCGCGGATCGCCCCTGCGCTGCGGGATGCTGACCGGCGTGATCTCTGCTGCCAGCCTGCCACTGGCCATGGCCGCAACGGCCTTTTGCTGCGAACGCAGAGCAAAGGCGTCCTGGTCTTCGCGGGAAATATCGAAATCCTCGGCCACGTTCTCGGCGGTCTCGGGCATGCTGTCGACGCCGTATTGCGCCTTCATCAGCGGGTTGATGAAGCGCCAGCCGATGGTGGTGTCCTCAACCACGTTGGCGCGGGAAAACGCGGCCTCGGCCTTGGGCATCACGAAGGGCGCGCGCGACATGCTTTCCACGCCGCCCGCGATCATCAGGTCCGTCTCGCCTGCGCGGATCGCGCGCGCGGCGGTGATCACCGCATCCATGCCCGAGCCGCAAAGCCGGTTCATCGTGGTGCCAGGCACGGTGTCGGGCAGACCGGCCAGCAAAGCGGACATGCGCGCGACGTTGCGGTTGTCCTCCCCGGCCTGATTGGCGCAGCCAAAGATGACTTCGTCGACCTGCGCCCAATCCACAGCGCTGTTGCGGACCATCAGGGCGCGCAGAGGCACTGCCCCCAGATCATCGGCGCGCACCGAAGACAACGCACCCGCGTAGCGCCCGATAGGTGTTCGGATGTAGTCACAGATAAACACGTCACGCATGGCCGGACTTCCTTTGTTCAATTTCTTGCCTCTCGGCGCGCAGCGGAAGAAGCATGTCATTGACATTGCCGGTTCTGTAGCCCGCCCCAGCCGCTCGGGTAACCGCATCAGTTATCGTGTCGATCCACTCCGGGGCCTCACCCGACGCCCACCACAGCGGCCCGCCCCGCCAGCGCGGGAAGCCGTATCCATGGATCAGCGTCACATCGATATCGCCCGGGCGTGCAGCGATGCCTTCGGACAGAACCAAGGCGGACTCGTTGAGAATCGCACCCAGAAGCCTGTCTTGTATGTCTTGTTGGGCGAAAGCCCGAGGTGTTATGCCCCTTGCGGCGCGCGCTTGGGCAATGATTTCAGTGGCCGCCGGAGACGGCTGCGCCTTGCCGCCCGCATAGTCATAGTACCCGCCCCCGGTCTTGCGCCCGAAGCGGCCCGCCTCACACAGACGGTCGGGAATATCGACATAGCGCGCGCCAGGATCGCGCGTCGCGGCCTGCCGCTTGCGCATATTCCAAGCGATATCGAGGCCGGACATATCGCCCACGGCAAAGGGCCCCATGGCAAAGCCGAAATCCGTCGCAGCGCGGTCCACCTCCTCGGGGCTGGCACCCTCCTCTAGCAGATACTCGGCGTGACGACGGTAGGCGGCGTAGATCG
>JBELMB010000304.1:0-3685 GCA_042088665.1 Sagittula sp. | reverse complement strand
AGGAAAATGGCCGGGTGATCGTCACCGGGTGCCTCGGGGCAGAGCCCGAGTATATCACCGGCGCCCACCCGCGCGTCCTTGCGGTGACGGGCCCGCAGCAATACGAACGCGTGCTCGACGCGGTGCATGCCGCTGTGCCGCCGCAACCCGATCCCTATGTGGATCTGCTGCCGGCCAGCGGTGTCAAACTGACCCCGCGCCACTACAGCTATCTCAAGATTTCCGAAGGCTGCAATCACAGTTGCAAGTTCTGCATCATCCCGGACATGCGCGGCAAACTGCAAAGCCGTCCGGCCAAGGCGGTCCTGCGCGAGGCTGAAAAGCTGGTTGAGGCCGGGGTGCAGGAACTTTTGGTCATCAGCCAGGACACCTCTGCCTATGGTACGGACTGGAAAGATCGCGAGGCGAAATTCCCGATCCTTGACCTTGCGCGGGATCTCGGCAGTCTGGGCGCCTGGGTGCGCATGCACTACGTCTACCCCTACCCGCATGTGCGCGACCTGGTGCCGTTGATGGCCGAGGGGCAGATCCTGCCCTATCTCGACATCCCCTTTCAGCATGCGCATCCAGAGGTCCTCAAACGCATGGCACGCCCTGCGGCCTCTGCCCGGACGCTGGACGAGATCCGCGCCTGGCGGGACATTTGCCCCGATATCACGCTGCGGTCCACTTTCATCGTGGGCTATCCCGGCGAGACCGAAGCAGAGTTCCAGGAATTGCTGGATTGGCTTGACGATGCGCAATTGGACCGGGTGGGCTGTTTTCAATACGAAGACGTGGCTGGTGCGCGTTCAAACGCACTGCCCGATCATGTCCCGGCAGAGCTCAAGGAAGAGCGCTGGGCGCGTTTCATGGAAAAGGCGCAAGCGATCTCCGAGCAAAAGCTCGCGGCAAAGCTTGGCACCCGGCTGCAGGTGTTGGTGGATGATGTGGATGCAGAGGGCATCGCCACATGCCGCACCATGGCCGATGCGCCGGAGATTGACGGCAATCTCTTTATCGACGAAGGGACCGACACCTTGTCGCCCGGACAGATCGTGACGGTCACGGTCGACGAGACTGGCGATTACGACTTGTGGGGCATCTTGGAGTAGTCGCGCTGGTATTCGCCGGTGATATCGGATTCGACCACCGTGATGGCCGGGCTGTCCGGCCGGTTCTTTGGATCCGGCAAAACGCCCAGTGACATGGCCAGCGCGGCCAGCTCTGCGCGGTTTGTCGCCTTGGTCTTTTGCATCAACGCATTCAGCCGTTGCCGCACCGCCGAAACTGAGATCTCGAGGCGCTCGGCGATCTGTTTATCCAGCCAGCCACCCCCAATCAATTCAATCAGTTCGCGCTGTTTGGGGGTGACGCGGTTGCGCTCAAAGAACTCTTCGTTGAAGTGCTGAAGATAGCGCTGATGCGCGGCCCAGCCAAAGAGCGTCAGCGTCCAGCCTTCTTGCGCGAGAATGGCCAGCAGGTCTTCGCGGCTGTGATCCCCGGCAAAGGTCATCATCGCGGCGGCTGGCGGGACGTGTTGACGCAGGGGGATCGAGATGCCCGCGCGCAGCCCGTGTTCTGCCGCCTTGCGCAGCAGGTCGATGCGCGCCTCCGGCAGAGGGCGATATTCGTCGACGAATTCGATGCCCACGGTGATCGGGGTCAGGCAGGTCAAGCCATGGCTGCGAAAATAGGACCAGCGGTAGATTTCCGGGTTGGCATTGGCATCATGCAACCAGGTCGCGTCGTAAGACGTGCGGATAAAGATCGTGCGCGTCCAGTCGCGCCAGTCGCTGGCCGAGATGAAATCAATCATCGGCAGGTCGATCTCGCGCCCGAGATCGGTGATCAGGTGCCAGACATCCAGCGAGTTTGCCGTCGCTTCGAGCGCGCGCAGAAACCGCTGGGCCCGATGTGGGAAATGGGTTTCCGCAGCGATGGGGGGGCGGGAGCCCCCGGGGCTTTGACTAGACGACTTCATCTTCCAGGTGCATCTTCATGTCGATCAGCACCTTCTGGATCGCCAGCGTTTCCTTGAGCAAGCGTTTGGATTCGTTTGCAGAAATCACGCCGTCCTCAATCGATTGGTTGTACTCTGCCATCAACATGGCAAACCGCTGCGACAAGGCGATCACATCGGAGTTCACACCGCCTTCGGATTTCGAATTCCGGCGCGGCTGTTCAAAGTTCAGGGTGATCCCTTTCAGCTCTGCCAGGGCCGAGGTCACATGCGGGTAAGAGGCCGCCTCCTCGAGGGCTGCGACCGCATCCACCGGCATGAAACGATCATCATGTTCGGGGTAGTCGGAATAATACCGCCCAAGAGTCGCCTTGGACTTGCCCGTCAATTCGCAGGCCGCTTCGATGCCCACGTCCTTGACCAGGGCTTCGATATGTTTCTTCAGATACCGTCCGACGCTGTTCATGTCTTTCCCTTCGCACCGGCCCGGCAGGCCGGGGAACCAACACATTCCTTTCCCATTAACTGTCCAGAGATGGAATGTCATTGACAAATCAACGCTGACCTTGCGGCGGGCAATCAATGGCTTGCGGCAGGGACCAGGGGGAAAGGCGAAACAGGGGCATCGTTTCCCAGTTTCGATATGTGTTGTTTCGCCGAATGGGCGCAGGTCCGGTCGACCCCCAAACCTTTGACCGGGCCTGCGCCGTCTCTTGTCTTGGGGCGCTGGCTGTTCCAATAACGGGCCATGGCGAAGCTGCATTTTCATTATTCCACCATGAACGCGGGCAAGTCGACGCTGCTGTTGCAGGCGGCGCACAATTATAATGAGCGCGGGATGGAGACCTATCTGCTGACCGCCGGGTTTGATGACCGGTCGGGCAAGGGGCAGATCGGGTCGCGGATCGGTCTCGCGCGCGAAGCGGATGTGTTCGGCCCGCAGACCGACCTTTTCGAGATGATCCAGACCCGTCTGGACAAGGGGCACGTGGCCTGTGCCTTTGTGGATGAGGCGCAGTTCCTGTCGCGCCCGCAGGTCTGGCAACTGGCGCGCGTGGTGGATGATCTTGGCGTGCCGGTCATGGCTTACGGGCTGCGCGTGGATTTCCGTGGCGAGCTTTTCCCCGGGTCTGCTGCCCTTCTGGCCATTGCCGACGTGATGCGCGAAGTGCGCACGATCTGCCATTGCGGAAGCAAGGCGACCATGGTGGTGCGTCAGGGGCCGTCGGGCGAGGTGTTGCGGGATGGCGCACAGGTGCAGATCGGCGGGAACGAGACCTACGTCAGCCTCTGTCGCCGCCATTGGCGGGAGGCCATGGACGTCTGAGGCCCAATCGCAAACCCAGTCGCAAACCCAGTCGCGAGCCCAGTTTGCCTGTTGCGACGAGGGCGCTTGGCACAGCGTTTTGCAGACCGCGCAGATCGGTCAGGTGTGATCTGTCAGGGCGTCCGCGATCAGTGGCGTTCAACCAGAACCGACCCTACGGAATACCCCGCCCCGAAAGAGCAGATCACACCCCGTTCGCCAGCGACCAGATCCTGCGCGTTCTTTGAAAACGCGATGATCGACCCAGCAGAAGAGGTATTGGCATAATCCTGAAGGATGTTTGGCTGTTCCTCGGCCTCTGGGGTGCGGCCAAGGACCTTTTTGCCGATGAAATCGTTCATCGTCTTGTTGGCCTGGTGCAGCCAGAGCCGCTTGAGGTCCTTTGCGTCCCAGCCCTGTTCGTCGAGGTGGCCGAG
>JBELMB010000088.1:0-20490 GCA_042088665.1 Sagittula sp. | reverse complement strand
GGTCGAAGTCTGGCCGAAGTCTGGCCCGATGGGCGCTGGTCGGGGGGACAACCTCCGGTCCCGCATCCTTTGGTCAAAGGCCTGTGCCAGCGTGGCTTGGCAACTGGCGGCCCGGCAACTGGCGTGTTTGGCAACAGGCGCGCTTGGCAATTGGCGGGCAATGATCCAGATTGTGGCGCAAGATCTGTCGGGTCCTGCACATGCGGGGTGGGGCCCGTTTGCTGGATCGGGCGACCACTTTGAACGGGATTGGGGACTGGCATGACGACGACACAAGAACAGACACCCGGCTTGCGGGCGGCGATCTTTGCAGGCTGCATGATCGCTTTCCTTGGCTTCGGGTTCGCGGCGACCTTCGGGATCTTTTTGTCCCCGATGTCGCAGGACCTTGGCTGGGGGCGCGAGGTGTTCTCCCTGTCGGTCGGGGTGCAGTTGTTGACCTGGGGCATTGCCCAACCCATCGCAGGTGCGATTGCGGACCGCTATGGCACGGCGCGGGTGCTGGCCTTTGGCGCGATTTGCGCGGGCATCGGCTTTGCCCTGCGCGGCGTGACCGTGGATCCGACCGCCTTTGTGCTGACCGGGATTCTGGTGGGCGCGGGCACGGGCGCGGCCTCGTTTCCCATTGTGATCGGGGCGCTGGGCAAGATCGTGAGTGCGCAGCGCAGGAGCTTTATCCTCGGGCTGGGAACGGCGGCGGCCTCGCTGGGCATGTTTGTCGCCGCACCTTCGGCGACCGTGATGATCGGGTCGATCGGCTGGCAATCGGCGCTGATCGTGATCGGATGCAGCTTTGCCCTGATCCTGCCCTTCCTGATCTTTATCGCGCGCGTGGCAAAGCCCACCGCGTCAGGGTCGAGCGCCAGTGATTTCGGCTTTGCCCTCTCGGTCGCCTTTTCAGACCGCAGCTATCTGTGCCTGTTCTTCGGCTTTTTCGTCTGCGGGTTTCACGTCGCGTTCATCCAGACCCATTTGCCGTCCTACGTCATGGATCTTGGCCTTGCGGCTTCGGTCGGGGCGTGGTCGCTGGCGCTGATCGGCCTGTTCAACATCGCCGGATCGTTCCTGTCGGGATGGTCCGGGCAGGTCTATTCCAAGAAGGCGGTTCTGAGCGGGATCTACTTTGCGCGGGCGATTGTCATCGCGGCCTTCGTGCTGCTGCCTGCGACCGAGACAAGCGTGCTGATCTTTTCCGCCGTGATGGGCCTGTTGTGGCTGTCGACGGTGCCATTGACCATGGGGCTGGTCGCCCAGACGCAGGGGCTGAAGTTCCTCTCGACGCTGGCGGGTCTTGTCTTTTTCAGCCACCAGACCGGCAGCTTTGTGGGGGCCTGGATGGGGGGGCGGATCTACGATGTCGCGCAGGATTATACGCCGATGTGGTGGGCCGCGGTGGCGCTGGGGCTGCTGGCCGCGCTGATCCATTTGCCCATCCGCGAAGAGCCCGGCCCCTTGGCGCTGGCCGAAGCGCGCTGACGCCCGGCCCATGGGATGGGGCTGCGCGCCGGGGTCGGCGCGGGGCCCTGAACCGCCCGCGCGATGGGGCGTGACCGGCTTGCCCTGTGGCGCGTCGCGTCGGGGCAGGGCCGCTGCCCGGTGACGGACATCCGCGGCGATTGCAGATTTTTCGGCCTCGGGTCAAGATCTTGTGCGGCCCCGGGGGGTGTCTGCGGGCTTTGCCACATGCGGCTGGCCGGTCCTGTCAGCTGGCCCTCTGAAACAGGCGCCAAGGCCTTGGCCCGCCATACGACACGGCAGGATAGATCCCGGGTGCCGTTCGTATAGGTTTACGTAAGGTTCATATTACGTCAACTTAATCGGGCTGCTAGCGCTACCCGGCACGTGATTGCACCACCGTTATTGACAAGGAGAAGGTCGGACCATGACCGCGGTAGACGTATTTTTTCAGGAAAAGGCCCGGACGTTCACAAAAGGCCAGTTTGGCAAGTTTGACAAGGCGATGCCGGTCCCCTGCGAAGTGGCTATGGGCACGCGGGCCATCGTCTTTACCGACCATCAGCAGATCTCGGACGCGATGCGACGCTACCGGCGGCACTTGGTCAACAACGGTTATAGCTATTCATCGGCGCATACGGAATACCAGCAATCGCTTGACGGTGGTGTGACCTATGCCTTGGTGCGGTTCTCGCATTTTGACCACACCGGGAGGGAAATCGCGCATCTCGACGCGAGCTATTTCGTCGATCTGGAACTGCCGGACCGCCCGGTTGTCCAAAAGGTGGAGTTCCTTGACGATCCGTTTTGTCAGGCCCTCGCCCCTGCGTCGCAGCACTGAGCGAAACGCACTGGACGATGACCATCACTTCGAGTGCCTTGAATGAATACAATCTGAGCTACACCCGGTGTACAGGAAGCATAACAATCGAGCAGGTCTTTGCGCATGTGGCGAAAGTGGCTCAACAGCCAGAGTTGCAAGCCGATTTCGTTGTCGTCGACGCGCGCGGGTGCTCTGGCAGCCGGATCAGTTTCGGTGGGATCTTTGCCTTTGTGTCAAAGTTCCAATGGTCGACATCGCGCGATCTGACGCGTGTAAAACGCGAACCAGACGTGCATTTCCTTGTGCCGGATGACGGCATCTACGGCGCGGTCCGGCAGTTGCAATCCCTGACCGATGCGATCGGCGGCATGAAGGTGTACATCCACACGACGCAAGATGACCTGACCGCCGCGATCCCGCGGGAGGGCGTGACCTTTGACATGCTGGTCGCCGCGGCGGAGCGGTCAACGATCACGGCGCAGACCACCGCCTAGCCCCGTGCCGGGCGCTGGATCTGCCGTCCAAAGCGGCATGCGCCGTTTGCATATGCCCCCTGAAGGCACCCATTGGCGGGGATTTGCGCATCCCCGCCATGGGGCAGCGTCGGTCCGCCTGCACCATGGTCTTTTGCCTGCACTTAAGGTATTCCAAGGCGTAATCAGAGCCTGAAGACGGGCCATAGGAAAGAGCAGGTTTATGGAAGCAGAAACGCTTGCCCTCGCGCAGGAGATGGATTTCTCGTTCTGGGGGCTTTTCATCCGTGCCACCCTGACGGTGAAGATCGTCATGCTGATACTGATCGTGGCCTCGGTCTGGGCCTGGGCGATCATCGTCGACAAATTCCTCAGCTACCGCAAGGCGCGCCGCGAGGCGGTGAATTTCGACCGGTCCTTCTGGTCGGGTGAACCGCTGGACGCGCTGTTCGACCAGTTGGGGCCAGAGCCCGAAGGCCGCTCTGAGCGGGTCTTTGTGGCCGGTATGATGGAATGGCGCAGGTCGCATCGCGAAGACGGCGGGCTGATCGCCAATGCGCAAAGCCGTATCGACCGCAGCATGGACGTGGCCATCCAGAAAGAGGCCGACGTGCTGCAGCGCGGTCTGCCGGTGCTGGCAACGGTGGGATCCACATCGCCGTTCATCGGCCTTTTCGGGACGGTCTTCGGGATCATGCATTCCTTCATCCAGATCGCCGAGCAGCAGAACACCTCGCTTGTGGTGGTCGCGCCGGGCATCGCAGAGGCGCTTCTGGCGACGGGGCTCGGGCTGCTGGCGGCGATCCCGGCGGTGATCTTCTACAACAAGTTCTCCGCGGATGCGGATCGGATCGTCGGCAACTACGAGGCATTCGCCGACGAGTTCTCGACCATCCTGTCGCGCCAGCTGGACGCCTGAGCCATGGGCGCGCAGGTGCAATCCTCGGGATCCGGCGGCAAGCGGCGACGGCGCGGACGGCGCAAGACGCAGCCCATGGCCGAGATCAACGTCACACCCTTTGTGGATGTGATGCTGGTGCTGCTGATCATCTTCATGGTGGCGGCGCCCCTGCTGACGGTGGGCGTGCCCGTGGAACTGCCCAAGACCGCCGCCCAGTCCCTGCCATCAGAGACGGAAGAGCCGCTGACCGTGACACTCACGGCAGAGGGCACCGTGCTGATCATGACCTCCGAGGTGCCGCGCGGGGATCTGGTGCCGCGCCTGCGCGCCATCGCCACAGAGCGCGCCGATGACCGCGTCTATTTGCGCGCCGACGGGGTGGTGCCCTACGAAGAGGTGGCGCAGATCATGGGCGCGCTGAACGCTGGCGGGTTTTCCTCGATCGGTCTTGTGACGGATGTGGGCGGGCCCGGCCTGGACGGCTCGGGCAGCGGGAACTGACGCGCCGGTGAGCTGGGGTTTGCGCATATCGGCCGGGGGGCATGCCCTGGTCCTTGGCTACCTGCTGGTTGGCGGGGTCTTTGACGCGGCCCCGCCAGAGTTGCAGGTCGCCGAGGTGACGGTGATCTCCGAAGAGCAGTTTGCCGCCCTGAGCGCGCCGCCAGATCTGCCAGAGGCGAACACGACGAGCCCCGCGACCCCGACACCGGAACCCGCGCCAGAACCTGAACCGGTACCTGAACCGGCACCTGCGCCAGTACCCGAACCCGCACCCGATCCGGTCCCGGCACCTGATCCGGCCCCGATCCCCGATCCGGTCCCGGAACCGACGCCTGCGCCAGAACCGCAGCTGGCTCTGCCTGCGCCACAGCCATTGCCCATTCCGAACCCCACGCCGGAGCCGCCTGCGCCAGCCCCGCTGCCGCGCGTGCTGGCCCCCGAAAGCTCGACCCGCCCCAAACCTCGACCGGCGCCCCGCGTGGCCGACACGCCGACCGCGCCGCCCGACCCTGATGCGGTGACCGCGGATGACACGCAGGCGGCTGCCAATCCGCAGTCAACCAGCCCGGAGGTGGCCGCCGCCGCACAAGAGGCCACAGCGCCCGTGGAGACCACAACAGAGATCGTGACCGAGGCAGAGGACCCCTCCGGACAGCGCGCCCCTGACAGCTCGCTGCGCCCACGCGGCCGCCCGGACCGCCTCGCCGCGGCATCACCGACACCAGCGACCGATACGCCGCAAGGCACGCCCCCGACGGACCCCTCAAGCGACACGGCCATCGACACCACAAGCGACCCCGTGGCCGATGCCTTGGCGCAGGCACTGGCCGCCGAACTCAGCGCTCCGGCTGCCGCCGCTGGCCCCCCGCTCTCGGGCGGAGAGCGAGAAGCCTTCAAACTTGCCGTGCAATCGTGCTGGGTTGTCGACGTGGGCAGCCAGGCCGCCGACGTGAAGGTCACCGTGGGCTTCAACCTCGACCGCGACGGGCGCGTCAACGCGAGCAGCCTGCGTCTTGTTGGCGCCACGGGTGGCTCCGGTCAGGCGGCCCAGATCGCCTTTCAGTCCGCCCGTCGCGCGGTGCTGCGCTGCCAGGGGCCAGAGGGCTATGACCTGCCGCCAGAAAAATACGACGTCTGGAAAGAGATCGAGATGACCTTCAATCCACAGGACATGCGCCTGCGCTGATCCGAATGGACACACCCGCGCGCCTTCCAGCCCGAGAATGCGCAAGCCCGGCACACGCAAGCCAAAACACTCATGGGGCCGCGGCCCGGGTTTCTTTGTTTCAAAAATACTCCGGGGGGCTTGGGGGGGTTTTTTTTTTTTAAAATATTGGGGGGGGTGGGGGGGGGGTGCGCCCCCCCAAAACGGCATGCAAACGGCCCGCTGTCCTCAGATGTTGTGCAACCGGTCAATCACCGAGTGGCTCAGCGCAATATCGTCAAAGATCGCGTGCAGATCATCGCCCATATCCGCCACCGGCACCGTCAGCCCGCCCATCCGCATGAAAGGCTTCGTGCGCGCCAGCGCAATGTAGAACGACCCGCGCTCGAACCCGGCCACATAAGACCCCATGCCTTCGCCATGCTCTTTGCCGATGGCCAGCAAGGCATCCAGCAAGGCATCCGGCATATAGGCCCGAGCCGCCTCCGGATCGTCTGCGTAGACCTCAAAGGCCTCCTCGAACGCGCCATGATCAAAGGCCACCTTGGGCCAGGACCGTGTGCTGCCAAAGGCAAGCGTTTCGGCCAGCTTGTTGCCCATCCGGCCGCGGTCGCGCATCAGCGCGATGCGCCCGGGCGCCGGGTTCGGCACGTCGATCCGGAACAGCAGCCCGTTAAAGACCACGTTGTCACTGTCGTTGTCGGAATTGCCCTTCTTCGTCAGCGCCGCATGCACCATCTCGTAGTTGGTGCCATGATGCGTTCCACGCAAGAGATGGCTGAGGGTCTTGTTGCTGAATTTCGGCAAGAGCCGCAGATCCAGCAACGCCTCGACGTTGAAATCATCGCCTTTCTCGGAATACTCCAGATCCCCGACATGGGCGCAGACATAGGGCATCAACGTCCCGGCCACTGCGGATTTCCACCCCCCGGCAGCCGAAGACCAGAGCGCGATCCCGGCGATAAAACTGCCGACGCCCGCCAGGACGCCGATTCCGATTCCCCAATCGCCGTCAACGAACATCACGCCCAGCACGCCCGCCACCACAGCCACCGCAACCACGAGCGCAATATTGCGGGTTGCCTTGGTGAGCCGGCTCGATCGCTCTGCTTCCAATTCGGTCATTCGGGGCAGGACCCGTGCCTCGAAGATCCCGGAAAAACCGGTCTCGATCGGGCTGCGTTCAACAAATTTCATGGTGTCTCCTTTGTCGGCAGGAGGCTATCATGTCGCGGATGCCTGACAAGGCAGCAGATCGGAGATGGCGCAGCAATTCTTTTAGGTGTGGCGCAGACCCGGGTTTCTGACCCGTCCAGACACCGGCCCAAAATCCCCGTACCAAACCTCAGACGACACAGCAGCACTAGAGCAGCACCAGAGCAACACTGGCGCCAAGTCCCGGGACAGAGCCCTGTCGAGCCTTGGCCGGGACGCCCTTGGGACTTCTCAATCGGGCCGTGACGGGGTAGCGATGGGGTAACAGAGATCCTGGACCAGCAACCCCATGTATGAGCCAAAAGGCAACAGCAGGGACCGATCAGGGGAGGCCGTGCACTTCACCGAAGCGGCGCCCCCCGAACGTATGCGCGGCATCGTGCACCGCTATCTTGCGTTGCGCACGCCCCAGCCGCTGGACGCGGAGTACCGGTTTCATGCCTTGCCCGACGCCTGCACCTACCTGATCCTCGACCAGACCCGGGTGGAGGTCGCCGGGCTCACGCGGCTTCAGGCCTCTGCGGAGGAACTCTCCCTCGGGCGCAGCTTTCATTTCGTCAATATCCGTTTTCTGCCCGGTGTCTGGCAGGGGCCGCGCGACCAACTGGGGTATGGTCTGATCGACCGCGCCTATGACGGGGATCTGCCGTTGCGCGCCCTCAACGAGAGCCTCTCGGGGCAGGCGTTTCCAGCGCAACAGGTGCTTCTGGACCGCTTTGTCGAGTGGCTGGTGGCACAGGGGCTGGTGGTGCCCAACCCGGTGACAGAGACCATCTTTCGCCACATGGAAGACATCCACACGGTGGCGGACATGGCCGCGGTCTGCGCGCTTTCCCCGCGTCAGTTGCAGCGTGTGCTCAAGAAGACGACCGGCTTTCGCCCGCATGATTTCCTCAAGGTCCTGCGATTGCAGCAGTCCCTGCTGGGGGAGCCGTCCCTGTCCTATGCGGATCAGTCCCATTTCATCCACGCCTTTCGGGCGGCGACGGGTTTTACCCCCGGTCAGTACGCCCGCCGGTTCGATGTCTGAAATCTACAATACCGGGGTGTCGGGGCGGGTTATCACCGGGTCATGACGCGCGCCTCGGTTGGCCCGCGATGACAGACAGGAGATGAAAATGTCCAAGATGAATGCAGTTGGCTGGTTCGATATCTTTGTCGAGGATCTCGACCGTGCGGTGGCGTTTTACCAGACCGTTCTCGGCTGTACGCTTGAGCCGATCGGCGATCCCACGGGAGAGACGCAGATGATGAGTTTCCCGACGGACATGAGCGCCTATGGCGCGGGCGGCGCGTTGTCAAAGTCCCCCCACGCCGGGCCCGGGGTGGGCGGCACGCTGGTCTATTTCTCCACCGATGATTGCACTGCCGAAGAGGCACGGGTGAGCGCCGCGGGCGGTCAGGTGGTGCGGCCGAAGTTTTCCATCGGGGCGTTCGGATTTGTCTCTCTGTGTCAGGACACCGAGGGCAACTTGTTTGGTCTCAGCTCCATGGCCTAGGCGCCGCCAGCCACCAGCGAAGGGTCTTGGCGCGGGGCTTGGCGCGGGGCTTGGCGCGGGGCTTGGCGCGGGTCTTGTCGCGTTGGGGCGGCCTTGGCAAATGAAGGGCCATCGCGCAGCCAGTCTCGCAGGGCGATGGTCCCCAAGGGTCTGCGGCGGGCGATGGGCCGGTGCGGGCCTCGTGTCTGGTGAGGCCCTCGTCTGCCTCGGGCCATGAAGTCGGGCCATGAGATCGGGCCATGAGATCGGGCCATGAGATCGGGCCATGAGATCGGGCCATGAGACTGAGGCCATGAGGCTGAGGCCCGTGGCCGGTCAGGGCAGCGCCTGACCGATCAACCCCTTGATCGCGGCGGCGTGCTCTGGCGTGGCCGCGATGGTGTCTGCGGCGAGGGCCCGCGCGGTGTCCAGCAGGTCATCGGTGACGATGCGATCAATGAGGCCCCATGTCATGGCCTCTTCGACCGGGACCTTGGCGCCGGCCATCAGGATCATCTTGGCCCGGGCCGGGCCGACAAGAGCCGCGAGGCGCGCGGGATCGGAGGGTTGCGGCAGAAAGCCGAGCTTCATCACCGGGTAAAAGACCTTTGCCCCCGGGACGGAGATCCTCAGATCGCAGGCCAGCGCCATGCCCATCGCGCCCCCGGCCAGCGTGCCGTTCATCGCGCAGATCGTCAGGCCGCGGTGCCGCGCCAGCGCCCCGGACAGCCGCTCCCACAGGGGGGAGAGGGCAAGCCCGGCCTTCGCGGCCTCAAGGTCTGCGCCTGCCGAAAAGACCTTGCCCTTGCCGGTCAGCACCAGCGCGCGGGCCTCGCGGGCGGCTTCGGCGATCTCGCACAGGTCTTCGAGCATCTCTGCCGTCAGCGAGTTGGCCTTTTCGGGACGGTCGATGGTGGCCAGCCAGAGCGCGCCATCCTTTTCCAATGTGATCATGGGGTTCCCCGGTCTGCGAAAGGCCCGCGTGGGGCGGGCCGGTTGGTGTCTTTGGCGGTGTGATGTGCGGCTGGCGCGGGTCGCGGGCCGCCATGCAAACCGGGCAGGGGACCACGGCGCGCGCCGCTGCGTCGGTGTGCAAGCGGATCAGCCGTTTTGCCCGCTACGCCTGTTTTGGCGGTGCTTAGCTGCGCCTCAGTGGGCGGTCACGATGCGGTCACGATGCGGTCAGGCCCACGGCGGCGCGGATCGCCTCGTCCCGCAGGGAGACTTCCGCGCCGATATGCGCATCCGCTTGTGGTCCGCACATCCACAGGAGCGTCCTTGCGGGCCAGTCGGGCGGGATGTGATCGGACCAGTCCAACTGGCTGACCGGGTTCACGCCGGAGGCCTTGATCTCACGTTGCATCTGCGTGGCCACGGTGCCCGGTGAGAGCGACAGCGCACGGATGCCCTGCGCGCCGTATTCCTTGTGCGCCATCCGCGTGAGCATGAGCGCCCCGGCCTTGGAGGCACAGTAATGCGACCAGCCTTCCTGCGGGTTGCGGGCCGCGCCGGACCCGATGGTCAGCAGGGTGCCACCGCCGTTTTCCAGCATCACCGGAAGCGCGGCGCGCATGCCGTGAAAGACGCCCTTGAGGTTGATGTCGATGACGGTGCCCCAGGCGTCGGGATCTGCCTCGGCCATCGGCGCGATGGGCTCGATCACGCCGGCGTTCGACACAAGAATATCCAGCCCGCCATGTGCGCCGACGCAGGCCTCGACCGCCTGGGCCATTTCCCAATAGCGCGAGATGTCGCAGGGAATCGCCACTGCGGCCTCGCCGATCTCACCGGCCAGTTCTGCAATCGGTTCCGAGCTGCGCGCCACAAGCGCCACCTTTGCCCCCGCTTGTGCGAACACCCTTGCCGTTTCTGCGCCGATGCCCCGGCTTGCGCCGGTGATCAGCGCCGTTTTCCCGCTGAGATCCATGCCAGCCTCCCTTGCCATCCGGGATTTGTGGTAAAGGTTACAAAGTATGGAATCCAGCCCCTTGACCGGGGGGCTGCATTGGCAACACTGCGCTGAACTCATTATGCCAAACGGAAGGTGCCCCATGAAAAAGTTTTCCACCGTGTCCGTCCTGACCCTCGCCTGCCTCGCAGGTCCGGGGTTTGCGGATGTGACACCTGATCAGGCGTGGGACGATCTGCAGACCTACATGCGTGGGTTTGGCTATGCGGTCACCGCCACGGAAAGCATGTCCGGCAGCGCGCTGACGGTCAGCGATCTGTCCTTCGCCATGACGATCCCGGAAGAGGATGTCAGCATTACGGTCGCCATGCCGGATCTGACCTATACCGACAACGGCAACGGAACGGTCACCATGACTATGCCCGAGAGCGGCGCGCTGGGCATCACCGCCGGACCGGCCGGTGAAGAGGCCGAGGTCGACATGGTCTTTGCCATGACGCATCAGGGGTTCGCGGTTGTGATCTCCGGGGACGAGACCGACACCAGCTACAGCTATTCCGCCCAGACACTTGGCCTGCGTCTTGACGAGATGATCGCCGAGGGCGAGGTCATCACGCGCGACGTCTTCCGCGCCGAGATGTCCATGGGTCCGATGGAAGGCACCTCGCAGATGCGGCGCGACGGTGGCATGCAGTCCATCGCGCAGGCGCTGAGCTATGGCAACGTCGGCTTTGTCGTGCATTACGACGATCCGGACAACGAGGATATGGGCAGCTTCTCCGGCGGCTGGCAGGATATGCGCGCCGAGGGCGACATGACGCTGCCCATGGACGCCGATTTCGACGATCCGATCGCGATCTTCGAGGCCGGGCTGGCGGTCGATGCGTTCATCGCCCATGGCGGTGGCAGCATGGAATTCAATGTGAACGATGGCGGCGACATCGTGACGGGCGCGACCTCATCGGAGGGCGGCGAACTGTCCGTGGCGATGTCGAAGGCGAGCATGTCCTACGCGCTGCGCGCGGCTGCCCAGACCGTCGAAATGATGGTGCCGGACCTGCCTTTCCCGGTGTCCGGCAGCCTTGCACAGTCGATCTTTTCGATGGAGATCCCGCTGCAGGCCTCGGATACGCCGCAGCCCGCCGGGTTCCAGCTTTTGCTGGAGGATCTGGTCATCGCGGACATGCTGTGGAACATCTTTGATCCCGGGCAGACCCTGTCGCGCGGCCCTGCAACGGTGGGTGCGACGCTGAACGCGCAAGTCACGCCCTTCGTCAGCCTCCTCGACGAGGAACAGATGGACGCGATCGACCGCTCCGGTGGCATGCCGGGTGAGCTCAACAGCGTGACCCTGCGCGACCTTGTGCTGCGTGCGGCCGGGGCCGAGGTGCTGGGCACAGGTGATTTCGTCTTTGACAACGCGGATCTGCAAAGCTTTGCCGGTTTCCCGCGCCCGGAGGGCAAGGCGGAGTTCCAGCTGTCGGGCATCAATGGGTTGATCGACGGGCTGATCGCCATGGGTTTGCTGCAAGAGCAGGACGCCATGGGCGCACGCATGGGATTGGGCATGTTCACGATCCCGGGCAGCGCACCGGACACCGCGACCTCGACTCTGGAAATCAACGCGCAGGGGCACATCCTGGCCAACGGTCAGCGCATCCAGTGATCGGGTGACATGACCCGCGGTCACAAGGCGCGCGGGCCTGTAGGGCGGGGTTGACCCCGCCCTTTCCTGTTTTCAGGGGGGTGTCCGGGGGCACTTGTCTGCGGGCGCAGGGTCGATGTTCGGATGCGAAAGAGGCGAACCTGCGATGGCCATGATGGCTTGCGGCCACCAGGACGCATCGCGCGCACGCGTTCCCGGCAGCGCCGGATTTCGCATCCCTCTCCCTACCGCCCTTTATGGTGGGGCGATTCGGTTTAGGAACACTTGCGCCTTTCACGAATAATCCCGGCCTCTCCGCCCGAAACACCACAGAGGCGGCAAGGGCAGGCGTCGGCTCTCTGGCGTCTGACCTTCTTTCATGACGGGCACGACCTTTCGTGACAGGCACGACCCCGGAATGATCTGCCTGTGCGGTTGACCTTTCCAGCGCATCCGGGACCAATGCGCCATGACCACGCTTGCCGCCAATCGCAACTACCGGTTCTTGTTTTCCGCCACCGCCGTGTCGAACCTCGGCGACGGTGTTGGCGCGCTGGCGTTTCCATGGCTTGCCACATTGCTGACGCGCGATCCGGTGCTGATCGCATTTGTGGCCTTTGCCACGCATCTGCCCTGGTTCCTCTTTGCCATGCCCGTCGGCGTTCTGGTGGACCGCAGCGACCGGCGACACCTGATCGTGATGGCGGATCTCTTTCGCCTTCTGGTCAGTCTTGGCGTCATCGCCCTGATCGCCACCAGCCTGCCACAAGGCGCGGCGCCGGCGGGCTCGGACGCGCTTGTGCCGATCCTCGCTCTGGCCGGGCTCGCCTTCTTTCTTGGCACCGCCGAAGTGGTGCGGGACAATGCGGCCCAGACGCTTCTGCCTTCGGTCGTGCAGGGCAAGCAGCTGGAGACCGCCAATGGGCAGCTCTGGAGCATCGAGCAGATCATGGGCTCCTTTGTCGGACCCCCTCTGGCGGGCGTGCTTATTGCCTGGGCGGTGCCGGGGCCCTTCCTGCTGAACGCCTGCGTGTTCGGGCTGTCGGCCTGGTTGATCTGGCTTGTCGCGCTGCCGCCGCGGGTTGCGGTGCCGCCACGCGGGCTCTGGGTCGAGATGATGGAGGGCTGGCGCTACCTGCGTGGCCACGCGACGCTGTTTCGCCTCGCGGTCATGTTGGGGATCATGAACCTGATCCACATGATGGTGACCACGGTTCTGGTGCTCTACGCGCAAGAAGTCCTCGGCCTCGGTCCAACCGGCCACGGTTTGCTGCTCACGGCAGGGGCGGCTGGCGGGGTGCTTGGCGGGCTGGCGGGACCGTGGATCATCCGCAAACTGACCCCAACCCGCAGCCTTCACCTCGCGCTGTGGATGATGCCGCTGGCCTTTGCCCTGATGGCGATCGCTCCGGGGCCTTGGCTGACCGCGCTGGCCCTGTTCATCGAGATGCTGGCCGCGCTGATCTGGAACATCACCACGGTCTCTTACCGCCAGCGCGAAATCCCCGGCGCATTGCTGGGCCGGGTGAACGCGACGTATCGCTTTTTCGGCTGGGGCATGATGCCTGTGGGCGCGCTTCTGGGGGGCGCCTTGGTGGATGTTGCAGCACCGGAGGTGGGACGCCTCATGGCGCTGCGGCTGCCCTTTGCCTGTGCGGCATTCGGGGGCACGGGCATGGCGTTCTATGGGCTGATGCGCCTGCGTCTTCAGCGCATGTAAGTGGCAGGGCATGTAAGCGGCAAGGCATGGCCCCCAAGACGCGCGGCCCCGGGATCGCCGCCCCGGATGCCGACCACATTGGTCCGCCTTCGGCACCTGTCGCCGGGCAGGGACCAACAACAGGCCCCATGGGGCGCTGACCCGATGTAGCGCGGGGTTTTACCCCGCGTTGCCCGTGGGTCTTCAGTCGCGCAGCGCAGGAAGACCCACGCCCGTCGACTCGAAACCACCATCCACTGCCACGACCTGTCCCGTGACATAAGACGCCCGTTCAGAGGCCAGAAAGCAGATCATCTCTGCCAGTTCGCGCTCGCTGCCATAGCGGTTCAGGGGAATGGCATCGTGGTAAGAGGCAATGATTTCAGGCGTGTGCACGGCCATGGCCAGCTTTGTCTTGACCGGGCCGGGCGCCACGCAATTCACCCGCACGCCGTATTCGCCCAGTTCCGCGGCGTGCTGTTTCGTCAATTGGGCCACCGCGGCCTTTGACGTGCCATAGGCCACGCGCAGGGTCGAGGCCCGCAAACCGCTGATCGAGGCGATGTTCACCACCGCGCCGCGCCGTGCCTTCAGCGCCTCCGTTGCGGCCTGTGTCATCAGGAACACCCCGTCCAGATTGATGCTCATCACGCGGCGCCAGGTCTCGAAGTCTGTCTGCTCCACCGGGCCGAATTCCGCGACGCCGGCATTGTTGACCAGCGCGTCGAGCCCACCGGACCAAGTGATCGTCTCGCGCACCGCCGCAGAGACGTCCTGCGGGTTGGACACATCGCGCACAAGCGCCAGAACCTTGTCCCGCGCGCCAGCAGCTTCGGCGAGGGCCTCGGCGTCCCAATCGAGCATGGCCACCTGCCAGCCCATCTCCAGAAAGAGGTCGGTGGTGGCGAGGCCAATGCCACGGGCGGCGCCGGTCACGAGGGCGGTTTTCATGAGGTCTTCTCCCGGAATTTTGGCGCAATCTGGCAGCGGGGCCGCGGAAAGGGAAGGGCTTCGCCTTGTCTGGCGCGTGGCGCCCATCAGGTCAGCCCGCCGCCCTTTGCCGCGGGGCATGCGTAGCTTTGACCAACGGGGATTTGGACATGACGGGCACAGGTTTCAAGACGGCGCTTGACCTTGGTTGTCATGGGGGGCTGTCATGGGGGCTCGTCAGGGTGGCCGTCAAACGGTGCCCAGACCGGCGCGCGGGTCGAGATCCCTTTGGCCAACGAACGGCACCAGCCTCGCAGCAGTCAGTTGCGCATCAGCTCCGGCAGGGTGCCGTTCAGACCGGCGGCTTCGCGGATCACGCTGCGGCGCAGGGAGGGGGCGGCATTCACCGCGGCCATGCCGATGTCCCGGCCCAGTCGCAATAGCGGGTGGTCGTTGGAAAACAACCGGTTGAAGAGATCGGTCGCCGCCGCCAGAGCCGCCGTGTCGAACCGGCGCCACCCCTGATACCGGGCGAGCACATCGGGTGCGGCGATGTCCTCTCCGCGGCGCCGGGCGTGGGCCAGCACATGCGCCAGCGCGGCCACGTCGCGCAGCCCGGCATTCAATCCCTGTCCGGCGATCGGGTGCATCCCATGGGCGGCATCCCCGACCAGCGCCAGCCGCTCTGCCACGAAGGCATTCGCCAGCGTCAGTCCCAGCGGATAGGTAAAGCGGTCCCCGGCGATGGTCATCTCGCCGAGGAAATCGCCAAAGCGCGGGCGCAGCACAGTGAGGTAATCCGCGTCCGCCAGCGCCTGAACGGCCGTGGCACGGGTGGTGCTTTCGCTCCAGACGATGGAACTGCGGTTGCCGGTCAGCGGCAGGATCGCCAGCGGTCCGGGCGGCAGAAAGAGCTGATGCGCGATGCCGTTGTGCGGTTTCTCATGGGCGATGGCGCAGACCAGCGCAGTTTGGCCATAGCCCCAGCCGGTGCGGCGGATGCCGGCGCGCGCGGCGACGCCACTGGTGCGGCCATCGGCGCCCACCAGAAGACGCCCGGTGATCTGCATCCCACCGGCCAGCGTGACGCTGACCCCACGCGCGGACACCTCTTGCCCGGTGACACGGCTGTCGGGGTGATGGGTGATCAGCGGGTTTGCCTCGACTGCGTCCAGGAGCGCCCGGCGCAAAAAGCGGTCCTCCAGCATGAAGCCCATGGGGCTGACTTCGATCTCGGCGCTGTCGAAATGCAGACCGAGGAACACGCCAGCCTCGCCGATGCGCCCGTCAGAGACCTTGATCTCTTTCATCGGTTGGGCCTGCGCCGCCAGCGCGTCCCACAGACCCAGCCCGGCCAGCATCCGCTGCGAGGCATGCGCCAGCGCATAGGATCGGCCGTCGAAATCCGGTGCGGCACGGGTGTCGCGGGGCAGGGCGTCCAGCACCACGCTCGTCAGGCCAGCCTGTGCGGCGGCCAGCGCAAGGTCCGGACCGTTCAGCCCGCCGCCCACTATGATGAGATCATGTTCCATAGGCCGGAATATGGAGGGCTTCTCGGGATTGTCCATGCGCTGCGCTGCCGCTACCGTGACGCATCCGACCACGCGACAGGGGAGCGACACAATGCAGGCATGGACCACAGCCACGGCGGCCGACCTTGGCCGGGGCATCGCCGCCGGAGAGATCGACCCGGTCGCGCTGGCGCAGCACTTTCTCACGCTGATCAAGGCGCACCCGGAGGCGGATCGGATCTATGCCCGCACCACCGAGGACCGCGCCCTGTCAGAGGCAGAAGCCGCGGCAGAGCGCGCGCGCCTCGGGCTGCGCCGTCATCCCTTGGACGGAGTGCCGATCAGCTGGAAAGACCTCTTTGACACGGCAGGCACCGTGACCGAGGCAGGCTCTGGCCTGTTGCCGGGGCGGGTGCCTGACACGGATGCGCAGGTGCTGAGGACCGCGACGCTGAACGGGCTGGTGTGTCTGGGCAAGACGCATATGTCGGAACTGGCGTTTTCGGGGCTTGGCCTGAACCCGGTCACCGCCACGCCGCCCTGTGTGAATGACCCCGAGGCGGTGCCGGGGGGATCCTCCTCTGGGGCTGCGGCCTCTGTGGCCTTTGGGCTGGCCCCGTCGAGCGTCGGCTCGGACACCGGGGGATCGGTGCGTCTGCCTGCGGCGTGGAATGACCTCGTCGGCCTGAAGACAACCCATGGACGGCTCAGCCTCGAAGGCGTGGTGCCGTTGATCGCACGGTTCGACACCGTCGGGCCCTTGTGCCGCTCTGTCGAGGATGCCGCGCTGATGCTTTCGGCGCTGGAGGGGCGCGCGGCGCCCGACCTGTCCGGCGC
Organism: Sagittula sp.; assembly: GCA_042088665.1. Taxonomy (GTDB): domain Bacteria; phylum Pseudomonadota; class Alphaproteobacteria; order Rhodobacterales; family Rhodobacteraceae; genus JBELMB01. Next base: position 3,948 of record JBELMB010000088.1, on the reverse strand, counting down.
CAAGGGATTGAAGGGACGGCGTTTTGGCGCCTTGCAGACCATCGCGCTGGACTGGCTGGATCCGGAACCGGAACGGGCCTATGACCTGTCGCTGGAACGGCTGAAGGCGGCTGGCGCAGAGATCGTCCCGTTTGACTTCGATGATCTGCGCCATCCCCATGCGATCAGCGCGATGCTTTACACATCCGAGGCCTGGGCGACCTGGCGCAAGGTGATCGAAGCCGATCCGGAGGCGATGTTCACGCCGATCCGCGAACGCTTCGAGGCAGGTGCTGCGCATTCCGCTGCGGATTTTGTCGCGGGCTGGCAGGACCTGATGCAGGTGCGCGCCGCATGGGCGCAGGCCACGGCGGGCTTTGACGCGGTGCTGCTGCCGGCGGCGCCCAACTTGCCATCCAATGCCAAGCGCCTGATGGAAGACGGAGAATTCTACGTTGCCGAGAACCTGCGCACGCTGCGCAACACGCGGCTGGGCAACCTGATGGACGGCGCCATCGTGACGCTGCCCACCGGTGTTCCAAGTTGCGGGTTGATGGTGATGGGCGCGCAGGGGGCGGAGCATCGGATCCTGCGGCTCGCCAAGGCGATGGAGACCGCCCTCGCGGAGGTCTGACAGCGGGCTTGCGGCTTTCGCGCCACAGGCCCCGGCGAAGGCCCCGAAAAACTGGACAGGCCTTTGTTAAAACTGTACCATTTACGCAACGCGGGGCGCGAAGATCCCGCACGATGAGGCAAAGTGCAGATGTTCCCCGAGCGGTTCTCGAACCTACCGGCATATGCTTTCCCGCGTTTGCGGGGGCTTTTGGATGTGCACGCACCGGGCGGACCGGTGCGGCATATGTCTATTGGCGAGCCCAAACATGCCTTCCCGGCGTGGATCACCGACATCATCACCGAACATGCGCATGAATTTGGCCGTTACCCGCCCAACGAGGGCGCGCCGGAACTGCGCGACGCCATAAGCGACTGGCTGCGCCGCAGGTACGGTGTGGACTATGACGCCGAGACGCAGATCATGGCGCTGAACGGCACGCGCGAAGGGCTGTACAATGCCGGTATGGCGCTTTGCCCGGAACAGAAAAACGGCCAGCGCCCCTTGGTGCTGATGCCGAACCCCTTTTACCCGGTCTACATGATCGCGGCGATCTCGGTTCTGGCGGAGCCGATGTTTGTGCCTGCGACGCAGGCCACGGGGCATCTGCCGGACTACGCGGGTCTGCCGACCGAGGTGCTGGACCGCGCGGCGCTTGTCTACATCTGTTCGCCCTCGAACCCGCAGGGCGTGATGGCGACAGAAGAGTATTGGCGCAGCCTGATCGCGCTCGCCGAGCGCCATGATTTCCAGATCGTAGCGGATGAGTGCTACGCCGAGATCTACCGCGACAAGGCGCCGGTCGGCTCGGTCGAAGTGGCGGCGCGCATGGGTGCAAACCCGGAGCGCGTGGTCTCTTTCCATTCACTGTCGAAGCGTTCGAACCTGCCGGGGCTGCGCTCTGGCTTTGTGGCGTCGGGGCCGGAAACCATCACGCGCATGAAAATGCTGCGCTCTTACGCGGGCACGCCGCTGCCGCTGCCATTGCAGCGCGCGGCGCAGGCGCTTTGGGCCGAAGAGAGCCACGTGGTCGAGAACCGACGGCTTTATGCAGAGAAATACGCGCTGGCGGATGAGATCTTTGGCGATGTGCCGGGGTATATGTCGCCGGAGGCCGGGATGTTCCTGTGGCTGCCGGTCGAGGATGGCGAAGCGGCGACGCTGCGGCTCTGGCAAGAGACCGGCGTTCGGGTGCTGCCCGGGGCCTACCTGTCGCGCGACACCGAGACGGGCAATCCCGGTGCGGGCTATATTCGCGCGGCGATGGTCGCCGCCTGCGAAGAGGCGGAAGCCGGTATGCGCCTGATCCGGGAGAGACTGTACGGTTGATGCCGCGCCTCGCTGGGGCGCCGTTGGTGGTGCCCGAAAAGACATGACAGCGTGCCGGGGGGTGCGCATAGGGAGAGCGCGCTTGCGGGCGCAGGTACACGGCGCGCCGCATGGCGCAGTAGGATAGCACGCCGTAGGGCGCAGCAAGATTGCACGCCGTAAGGCGCAGTAAGATAGCACGCCGTAAGGCGTGACGGGACAGGCAGGACACCGCAAGAGCAGGGCGGGTCATGCACAATGACAAGCGCAGACGCCGGACAACGGTGGCGCAAAACAAACAGGCGCGCGGGACGCGGCAGGCAAGGGCGCAAGGCGCGCCCGGACCGGCCAGCGCTTCGTGCAGTGAATAAAGTGAGGCGAGACATGGCATCCTATCAGGCACGTGGGCGCGACCCCCTCTTTGATACCGGCACGGCGCTTGTGCTGGAAAAGCGCGGACGGGAGTTGCTGGGGGTCGTCATGATGCTGCTGGGACTGGCGGGCGCGGCGATGATCGCCTCTTACACGCCGGACGATCCAAGCTGGCTTTCGGCAACCGATGCGCCGGTGCAGAACTGGATGGGCCGTTTCGGAGCCTATGTGGCTGCGCCGCTGTTCATGATCGTGGGCGGCGGGGCCTGGGCACTGGCGCTGACACTGCTGATCTGGGGCGGGCGCAACATCTTTCATCGTGGCGAGGGACGCCCGTTCCTCTGCGTGATCCTCGCGCCGGTCTGGATGCTGGTGTGTTCCGTCTACGCGGCGGGCCTGCCGCAGGGGGCGGGCTGGACGCATCACTTTGGCCTTGGCGGTTTGTTTGGCGATATGGTCATGGGGTCGTTCCTGATGGCTCTGCCGCTCGCGCCCGCGGTGGGGCTGAAGATCATGATGCTGGTGCTTGGGCTGGCGATCCTCGCGTTGGGGGGCTTTGTGCTGGGGTTCACCCGTGAGGAGCTGAAGGCGATTGGCCGTTTCCTGTTGGTGGGTCTGGTGGCCACCTATGCGGGGCTGTTGCGGCTGACAGGCTATGGCGCGCGCGGTGTCTTTGGTGCGGCGCAGCGGATGCAGGGTGCGCATCAGGCACGTCGGGCGGAGGCTGCGACGCGCAAGGCCACGGCTGAGGCCGAGGCTCAGTCTCATGCGATGGCAGAGGCGACCGCCCCGGTGGATGTGGCTGTGCATGCACCGGTCATGCCGCCCGCTGAGCCGCCTTTGATGACCTCTTTGGGCGGCAGTGAGATGGCGGGTGACGGGGCGCTGCCCCGGGCGCGGCGTGTGCACCGCGCACTGCCACCGCTGTCACCGGATCCGGATCCCGGCAAGCCGGGACCGGAAGGCCACGACAGGCCGCGGGCCCCCGAGGCAGACGCAGCGGACACTGGCAGCTTTGCCGCGCCGCCCGCACCGCGCCCCAAGGCGGGCGGCAAGGCGGGCCGGTCCTTCCTGTCCCTGATGCCCCTGACGCGCCGCAAGGCCGACGATGCCCCGATGCCGCAAGCGGAATGGGTGACCAATGACGTGGCCCATGATGTCGAGGCACCGGGCGCCGACCGGATCAGCGCCAAGATCGCATCGGCGGTCAAGACGCGCCGCCCTTTGGCGAGCGCGCTCTCTGCGCGCAAACCGGATCCAAGCAAGCCGCTGACAGGTGGTCGCGGCCATGGCCCACAGCCTTTGATCGTTGCACCTGCGCCGCGTGTGCCCACCGCCGCGGGCCTGCCGCCAGAGCCGCCGCTGAGCGCCACGGGCCTCGCGCCGGAACCACGGTTGCGCGCGGACCCGCGCCCGCCGCATGATTTGCGTGCCCCTCAGCGGTCAGCCGGTGACATGCAGGCGCCCGCCGCGATGCTCGACGGCATGATGCAGGATCCGACCCAGGTACTGGGGGGGGCCGCTGCCTTGGCGGGTCTTCCGCCCGCTCCGCGCCCTTCGGGACTGCGCCCGCCGCTGTCTGCGCCAGACCGTGGCCCAGATCGTGGCCCAGACCTTGGCCCAGACCTTGGCCCAGACATTGGCCCAGACATTGGAGTTGTGCCGGAGGTCCAAGG
>JBELMB010000303.1:0-3718 GCA_042088665.1 Sagittula sp. | reverse complement strand
CTGCGCTGGGCCTTGAACTGGTCCTTGAGAACATCGAGGACCGCGACCCCTACGCACGGGTCAAGCTGGCCGAGCATTTTGATAGCCCCGCCATCAAGGTCTCCATCGACACGGGCCACGCGGCCTGGGCTCATGGCATCTGTCAAGCACCTGCGGTGGATCGCTACGTGCGGGCCGCGGGCAACATGCTGGCCCATGTGCATTTGCAGGACACAGACCATTTTGCGGATCGGCATTGGGCCATCGGGGACGGCAACCTGCCCTGGTTCGGAATCTTCGACGAGTTGGCCAAATTGACCTCGAACCCGCGGCTGATCATCGAACTCAAGGATCATAGCGGCGTTCAGCGCTCTGCGGCTTGGTTGGCCGAGCGAGGCCTTGCGCAATGACGGCAGTGGCTCGATGAAATTTGCGGGCTTGCTCCGTCTGGCTGTGGACGGTTCAGCGGCCACCGAAACGTATTCGCCTCAGCAGCGCCACCGCATTGCGGTGGCGCTTGTTCTCTTTAGCGGCGTGACCATGGCTGGAATGATGGCCGCGTTGAAATTCGCGGCGGACGTCATGTCATTGTGGCAGATGATGGCGCTGCGCTCCGGCCTCGCGGCGCTCCTGATCCTTCCTGTGTTCCAGTGGGCTGGAATCACAATTCTTCCCGCCGAAACCGCTGCGCTTCGGCTCTATGCGTGGCGCGTTCTTTTGGCAGCAGGTGGGATCTTCTGCTGGATAACCTCGATTGTCTATCTGCCGCTGGGCGTGGCCAGCGCGATCAGCTTTTCTAAGGGCCTCTTTGTGCTGTGGTTGGCGGCATTGATGCTCGGCGAGACAATCACATCGGTCAAGATCATCACCACGATCGTTGGTTTTGTCGGCGTGCTTATGGTGTTGGAGCCCGGCGGTGGCGGATCTCTTGGCGCGGGCGCGTTGGGCATGCTCGGAGCGATGTTTGGCGCGCTTTTGACGGTGGTGATCAAACGCATGTCCAGCACCGAGCCCACCATCCGGATGATGTTTTACCCGCTTGTGGGGATTTTTGTGCTGTTTTCGGGCCCCGCCTTGATGACGTGGCAACCCATGGGAGCCACAGCCGCAACAGTGACCGGGATTATGGTGGTTCTTGGAATGCTCAGCCAATGGTGTTTTATCAGCGCCTACCGCCTTGGCGAGGTGTCCGCCCTTGCTCCGGTAGAATACAGCCGATTGATTCTGGCAATTCTGGCAGGCTTTGTGTTCTTTGGCGAAATCCCGACGTGGATCGCCGTCCTGGGCATGATGCTGATTGCAGGTGCCAGCTATGCGGCGCTGCTCTATGGCGCCAGCAAGCGTACCGCCACGCCGGACGGCATGCCTGAAACCAGTTTGAAACCACGTGAAGACGCATAGCGGGCGCGCAGCCGGGCTATAGGCTCTTGGGGCGCGCAAGTAGCCAGCGCGTCACTCGGTATGAAAGTGCGCGTGAGCGGCAAGGCGTTTCGCAAACCGTCGCGCCGGTTCGCTTCAATTGGGTGGATTCCGGACACCAGCGGCCAGCCTGGACTTCGGGAGGGGTCCAGCGGCCAGCGGGCACAACCGGTGCCAAAGATTTGTTTTGTTGTAGTTTTCAGCACATCGCGGGTGGACGCCTGCTAGGGGTGGCTTCCCAAAAAAAGGGGCCCTGTCGCTAGCGATATTGCGCGCTTCGCCCGCCCGTATACGTTTCGGGCTGGGAAGGACCCGCAAAGTCAGTGGGTTAGTGGCTTGGACCCCAACTGGATCCTTTGGTGGACCCCGGAAGCCAGCTGCGAGGCCTCTGCCTGCGCGCTCCTCTCCCGAGTATATCCAATTTGTAACCTCTCAGCCGGAAACTGTAACCCTTTGCGATGTCTCACTGAAAATTCTGTCACAGGACGATTTTCCTTGACAGGTTGTTCGCGTTCTCAACGACGAAACGCCGTGACCGCTTCAAAGGCGGCACGCGCCCATTGAGCCGCCAGGTGATCAGCGCGAGCCCGTATTGCCAGTGGCGGTTGGCGGCCGGGCGGCTGAGCCCCATCTCCCAGCAGATCGGTTTCCATGGGGTGCGCTCGGCACGCAGCCAGACGATCCGGGCATCATCCCGCTCCAGCCAGCGCAGCCAAAGCAACGCCTCCTCGGCTTCAGAGATCTGGCGCGGTCCTGGCCGGGGCTGCCGCATCTGAGGCTCTTGCCCGACCTTGTCCGCGAAGCTGTGGAAATACTCGGGCCAGGCGTTGAAGAACCCCTGCGGCATGACGCCTGGCAAGGTGCGGAAAACATCGGCCGCGCTCTCCAAACGGTCCTCCACCCGCGCTGTGGTCCATTCAGTCATGGCGCACCTCCGGTTCCCGCTTGCCATAGAGGTGCTCGCCAAGCTGACGGACCAACTCCCGCTCAGGCCACGTGAGGCGATTGTCATCGACGGAGACAGCCAGGACGCCTTGTTCCTTCTGGCCCGCTCTCTCACCAACCTGAACGACTGAAAGGAGACCACCATGACCAAACGACCAAACGAAAAGAACGAACGCCTGAAACGCCAATTCAGCGACTATCGCAAATATGCACGGCAGCTCTCTGACAAGTCGCTCGACCGGGAACTCGCGGCTCTGGAGCGCTTTGATGTTTGGAACGGGCGCAAGGATTTTTCCAAGTTTCACATCGAGTGGGCAATGGGCTTCCGTGCGCATTTGGAACTGGCCAAGGGCGCGACGGGCAAACCACTAAGCAAGTCAACCGCCCGCGCGATCCTGGCAACGCTGCGCGAGTTCACGCTCTGGCTGTCTCAGCAAGATGGCTTTCGCAGCCGGATCAGGGCATCGGATGCTGACTACTTCAACCTCTCTCGTCGCGACGAGGCCGAAGCGCGCGCGGCACCGACGCGTCCTGCGCCCAGCGTGAAACAGGCCACGCGCGCCCTTGCGATGATGCCCACGACCACCCCGCGTGAAAAGCGCGACAAGGCGGTCTTTGCACTGCTGTGCCTGACCGGCATCCGCGTCGGTGCGCTGATCTCGCTGCGTCTCAAGCACGTCGATCTGGAGGAGAAATCCGTGACCCAGAACCCGCGCGAGGTGGCAACCAAGTTCGGCAAGAACATCGATACCTTCTTTGCCCGAGGCTTCCCCGAGGCCGAAGCCGCTCTGCGTGCTTGGATCAGTTACCTGGACGACGAAGCGCTATATGGCCCGGACGATCCACTCTTTCCGGCGACGGCCATCGCGCCGCACTCCAACAGGGGTTTTTGCGCTGATGGCTTTGAACGCCGCCCTTGGAAGAGCACGGAACCCGTCCGCAAGATCATCAACGAGGCTTTTCCCGCCGCAAACCTGCCCACCTTCGGCCCGCACGCTTTCCGGCACATGCTGGCGCGCCATGCGGCCAAGACCTGCACCTCCGTCGCGGAGATTGTCGCAACCTCCCAAAACCTCGGCCACACGGACGTTCTGACGACCCTGCGCAGTTATGGCCAAATCAGCCGTGAGAGGCAGCGGGCGCTGATCACGGGCGAAACAGAGGGCGATATGTTGGAAGACTGACGTCTTTGGGTGGGACATCAAAGGCGTGCCGCGCGTGGGAACAAATGTGGGAACGATTGGCGCCGTACGTAAATATTTCCCTTAAAAACAGTAAGTTAAGGGTGCCTAGTGGCGGAGAGGAAGGGATTCGAACCCTCGAGACGGTCTCCCGCCTACACACTTTCCAGGCGTGCGCCTTCGACCACTCGGCC
>JBELMB010000302.1:0-3748 GCA_042088665.1 Sagittula sp. | reverse complement strand
TGGGGCATTATTGGCGTTGTTCTGGTACTTCCGGCGCTGGTGCCGGTGACGGCCACCTATGTCGCTCTCGGGCTTGACCCGGATCGCAAGGGCGCCTTTGTCGAGCGCGAGATCACCATCAACAAGCGCATTCACCGCGAGTCGCAGGACGCGCCCATGGGGGTGATCCGCACGCATGTCTTTGCCTTCCCGGCCTTCTGGGGCCGCGGGCCGGAACGGGTGCGGGTCTGGTATGGTTATGGTCCAAAGCAGGGGGCGCCGCGCCCGGTGATCATCCTGCTGCACGGGGCAGAGCGCGATGGCCTGTCGATCCTCGACATGTGGGCCACTCTGGCGGACCGTCAGAACCTGATCCTGATCTCGCCGGACTCGGTGCCGGGGCAGCAATGGGGCCTGATGTCGGATGGCCCCGGCTTCTTTGACGTCATGTTGCGACAGGCGGCCCTGACCTATCCCATCGACTACGATCAAGTTTACCTGATGGGCCATTCCGCGGGCGGAATGCACGCCCTGCGTCTGGCCAATGTGTCAAGGGGGCCGTGGCGTGTGGTGACGACTCATGCCGGACATGTCTCGCCATGGACGGTCATGCCGGCCCGCAGCCGTGCGCCGATCCTTGCCTATCTGGGGGACGACGATTCGTGGTTCAGCGTCGACAGCGCGCGGCGTGGCTTGCGGCGCATGCAGGCTGCGGGTCACGATGTGCTGTTCTCTGTCATTCAGGACCACACCCATTGGTACTATGGCGTCGGCGAAGATCTGGCGCTGCACGCATGGCAAGAGATGCAACGCGTGGGCAACTGTTCACAGGCTCACATAGGCTGTGGACTGAGCGCGGATTGAGACTCTGGGCCGGGTGCCCCATTTCATGGTGCATCGCCGGGCCTGAGAGCCGGCCCAACCAAGGATAACCTGCTATGAAAAATATCATTTTTGCCGCGGCCCTCGTTGCCGCGCCCGTCACCGCCATGGCTGCTGACACCTACGCCTTTGACGCCAGCCACAGCCAGATCGTGTTCAGCTATGACCACCTCGGCTATTCCACGACCTACGGGATGTTCTCCGGCTTTGACGGAGAGATCTCCTGGGATCAGGACGCGCCAGAGAACTCCTCCGTCTCTGTCTCGTTTCCGGTCAACAGCATGTTCACCGGGTGGGAAGCGCGCTTTCAGCACTTCATGAGTGCCGATTTCTTTGGCGACAACGCCGATGAGATGGTGACCTTTGCATCCACTGGCATCGAAGTGACCGGAGAGAATGCCGCCGTCATCACCGGTGATCTCACGCTGAACGGTGTGACCAAATCCGTCGAACTTGACGCTGTTCTGAACGCGTCCGGCATGCATCCGATGGCGCAAAAGCCCTGGGCGGGCTTTGATGCGACGACGACGCTGGTGCGCTCGGAGTTTGGTCTTGGCGCCTTTGCACCTTTCGTCAGTGACGAAGTGTCGGTGATGATCTCCATCGAAGCCTCGGCCGTGGATACCGACGGCTCCTGATCCCCGGACAGACCTCGCGACGAGAAAAGGCCCGCCCAGCGCCGGCCTTTTGCTGTGCGGGGCTTGGCAACCTCGTGACGCAGGGGGAGAGCGATATGGGTCCGCGCCGAACCTCGCCTGAAAGCCGCCGTGTTGACAGCAAGGTGATCGACCGGGGACAGTGCTTTGGCGTCCTCCGAGACGGTTCAGACAGGCCTTGGGCGCGCGCCCTTGATGGTCTTGAGCCAGGCCTCGACGGCACTGTGTCCGGCTGCTTGCGGCTGCCCTGTCGGGGTCGGTGAAAGGGGTGCGAGGCCCTGTCTTTTGCGTTGGCGGCAGCGTCGTGGGGGCAATGCGGTCTGACGGCCGACAGAGACCTTGCGAGGCAAAGCGCAGGACGGCTCGAACCCTCTCCAAAGGACGGCGCTGCCCGCGAATGACGCAATTGGGGGCTGTGACGGGAGCAGATCGGCTGACCCGTGTTTGGGTTACGTCCATTCAGCCCGGCTTTGGCGGGACTGACAGGAGACGTCCTCGGGTGACCTGCCGCGCCACGGGACTGGTTGTCAGAGCCCGATTGCGAGCGCTGAGCGAAAGCTGAAATCGAGCGACCCAACTGTGGTCGGAACCGCTTGGGTCCAGCCATGCCCATCGTGTCGTGTCAGCGCAAAGACGGATGTGGCGGACCATTGGCCCGCCATGTCTCGGCGTCTTTCACGTCTTCATGACGGCACGCAAGTTCAGCCCTCGCTGCGCAGTGCTGTCAGCGAAACATTGATCTCGACGTCAAAGCCCAACTGCCCGGGGTCTGTCATGTTGTCCCCGATGCCGAAAGTGCGGCGGTCCAGCGTGAGTGTGCCGGACATGTCTGCCCTGGGGCCGTCGATCACCAGATCGAAGGGCAGGGAGACTGGCACCTCGACACCGCGCAGGGTCAGAACCCCTTCGGCCAGATAGCCCGCGGCGGTCTTGACCAGCGGCGCGGCAAACACCGCGGTCGCAAAGCGTTCCACATCGAAATAGTCAGGCCCCAGCGCCTGCGCGGTGACGCTGCCAAGCGTGACGGAGCCGATGGCGATCTGCACCTGCACCGCACCCTTTGGACCCTCGCCGGGACTGTCGTCGAACGTGATGTCAGCGGTCCAGCTGTCGAATGATCCGGTCACTTCCTGTCCGAACTGGCGGATCGACAAGCCCAGCGTGCCGTCCTGCACCTGCCAGTCGCTTTCGACCTGCGCGAGTTCCGCGACCGCCCCGGCCTGTGATCCATGGGAAAAGACGCCAATCGCGCCGCCGATGCCGATTGCCGCGCCCCAGGTGACCAGTGCCGCGATGGGGGCGAGCCGGGCCTTGGCATGGGGCCTGTCCGTGCCTGCCTCGGTCCGCCCGAACCACATGCGGCGCAGGGTGTCGTCACGGTCCAGCCAGTGGTGCTTCAGCGCGCCCAACACATGCAGCAGCAACGACAGCGCCAGCACGCGCTCAAAGACGATATGTGCCCCACCTGCCAGATCTGCCAGCCCCGTGTCCTTTGGCACGAATGGCAGCGACTGGCCGAAGGGCCACCAGATCGGCGCAAAGCCATCCGTGGCGGCGTGGTGGATCCAGCCAGACAGCGGCACCAGCACGAGGCTGCCGTAGAGCAGCCAATGCACGATCTCGGCGGTCAGGGTCTCGGCCTTGCGGTCGGGGTGCAGCGGCACGGGTTTGGGCTGTGTCAGCGCCCAGAGGATGCGCGCAAGGGCCAGCGCGAACAGGACGATGCCAAACGTCTTGTGTACGGAAAACAGCATCGCCTTGCGCGCCAGTGCCTCGGCCGTGTCATAGGGCAATTGCGCCGAGACAATGCCAAGCGGGATCATGATCACGATCCCCAGCGCGATGCTCCAGTGAAAGAATTTGGCCACGGCGCCATAACGCGTTGCCGTGTTGTGCCGCCCACCGGTGCGTGGCGGTGGCAAGGGGAGGGAGGTGTCAGACATCGTGAGATCCTCGAAGTCAAAGCCATGTTTGCGCTTGAGGTAACCGTACGGGCGGGCTGTGCAATTCGCGCAGGCGCACAGAGGGCGTGCAGCACGCGCAGATACGTGCAGCGTCGCGCATCTCGAAAGGCGGCCAAGCGGCGGCAAGGCCCGCCGATCCCATCTGTGTCCCGCCTGCGGTGAGCCTGCAGAAAACCCGCGCGGGGGCGTTGTCATGACCCCGGCAGAGGCGTAGGGCTTGTCACCCTAAGAGAGTTCAACAGCGATGCTAAGGAGCGCACCATGGGC
>JBELMB010000087.1:0-20738 GCA_042088665.1 Sagittula sp. | reverse complement strand
TGTGCTCTTCCGATCTAGGAAGAGGCCTCCAGCGAGGTCAACACCGGGTTCGACCTGCGGATCTTCCGCAACTATGGTGAATGGCTGGGCGTCGCGCCGGGCTTTGTCATCGAGGACCGCAACGGCAAGATCAACGCGCGCTGTCAGGCCCCCGGCATGGAGTTGGAAGACGCGCCCAGTTTTTGCGGGATCCTGCAGGGAAACTGGGGCTTCTCGACGGTGTTCAAGGAGTCCGTTGGCGGGATCATCTCGACGCGCCTCGGGCTGACCGGCACGCTGATGCTTTGGGTCATCCTGCTGATGGTGCCATCGGCGCTGATCGTGGGTGTGCTGGCAGGCATGCGCGAGGGATCGCCGCTGGACCGCACGCTGTCGACCTTTTCCATCGCGACCACGGCGACGCCTGAATATGTCTCTGGCGTTCTGTTCATCGCCATCTTTGCCTCTTCGGCGGTGGGTCTGAAATGGTTCAAGGGCACGGCCACATCGGCCATGGACAGCCCGAACTTCGAGAATTTCTTTTTGCCGGTGCTGACCATCGCCTTGTACGGCATGGGATACATCGCGCGCATGACGCGGGCCTCCATGGCGGAGGTCATGAATGCGCAATACATCCGGACGGCGCGCCTGAAGGGCGTGAACTTCCGCAACATCGTGTTGAAACACGCGCTGCGCAACGCGCTGATCGCGCCCTTTACGGTCATCATGCTGCAGTTTCCCTGGTTGCTGAACGGCGTGGTCATCGTGGAGAGCCTGTTCAACTACAAGGGCTTTGGCTGGACTTTGGTCCAGGCGGCCGGCAACAACGACATCGAGCTCCTGCTGGGCGTTTCGGTCGTCTCCGTCATCGTGGTTCTGGTCACGCAGCTGATATCCGACATCGGCTACGTCTACCTCAACCCACGCATCAGCGTCACGTAAGGGAGGGCCGAGACATGGAACCACTTACCTGGACGGGCAGCCTTGGCGCTGTCCTCAACCCGCTCCTCCTGATTGTCGCGGTGCTTTTCGCCGCCTCATTGCTGGCGCGGATCGTCTTGTCCTTCTTTGCTCCGGACACCGGGCTGAAGGCCAACCCCGACGGCACCATCATGGCCACTGGCGGGATCTGGACCCTGACCGAGAAGCTCAGCGGCTGGCTGGGACTTGGTGTGCTGGTGCTGGTGCTGGCGTATCTTGTCGGCGGCGTGGTGCTGGGCACCGGCGCGGGCATCATCGGCGGCATGAGCCAGGCCTTTACACCGGTCTGGGTGGCGTTGATCGCGACCTATGTGCTGTCGATCACCTACAAGCGGCGGCTGGGCCTGTATGGCAAGCTCTTTGACTCGATGATCGGCATGATCGGCTTTGGCATCGTGATGTTCTGGGTCTTTACGGCGCTGTTCACCGGGGCCTTTGACATGATCGCCACGCATGATCCGCTGAGCCAGGTGTCGGGCATGAAGAACAAGGTCCCCGGCACGCCGATGCGCGGTGCCGAGGAAGGCGAGTTTGCCTGGTACCTGCTGGGCGGCGACAACCTTGCGCGCGATGTCTTCAGCCGGGTTGTCCGGGGATCGACGATCGTGATCGTGATCGCGCCGGTGGCGACGCTGTTTGCCTTCATGGTAGGGATCACGCTGGGCCTGCCCGCGGGCTACTACGGTGGACGGCTGGACACCGGCCTGTCGTTTCTTGCGAACCTCGTGCTGGCCTTCCCGGTGATCTTGCTGTTCTACCTGCTCGTCACGCCAGAGATCGTCGCCACGGGCCTTCCGCAATACATGGCGGTGGTGCTTTTCGTCTTTCCGCTGGTGTTCCTCGGGGTGCTGATCCAGTCGCGCTACCGCACGCAGCCATCAAAGAACTATTTGTACCTCGCCTGCGTGCTGGTGCCGATGTTCCTGATCTACATGTCGCTGATCAATGACGATGCGGCGACGGCGTCGAAGATCCGTTGGTGGCCGCTGGACTTCTTTGACATCCCGCTGGGGGTGTTGGTTGTCTTTGTGTCGGTGGTCTTTGTCAACTCGCCGACGGTGTTCCGCATCGTGCGGGGCCTGACGCTGGACATCAAGACGCGCGACTACGTGGCGGCGGCGCAGACCCGGGGCGAGCGTCCGTGGTACATCATGCTTTGGGAAATCCTGCCCAATGCACGTGGGCCGCTGATCGTCGATTTCTGCCTGCGCATCGGCTACACCACGATCCTGCTGGGGACCCTTGGCTTCTTTGGTCTGGGCCTGCCGCCGGAATCGCCTGACTGGGGGTCGACGATCAACGAAGGGCGCAAGCTTTTGTCGATCTATCTGCACCCGGCGCTGCCGCCTGCCTTTGCCTTGTTGAGCCTCGTGCTGGGGCTGAACCTGCTGGCGGATGGTCTGCGCGAAGAGTCCCTGCGCGACTGACCCCAATGGGGGCCGCCCGCGGTGCGGCCCCTTTTTGCCCATTTGGAAAGGACGGTGTTTCAATGGTCCGGATCGTGCCCCTTGTGCTCAGTCTGCTTGCGTTTGGCACCGGTGCCAGCGCCAAGAGCTGGACGCTTGTGCCCGATGACGCCAATGAGATGGGCCCCATCCTCGTGGGTTTGACCCAGCACCGTGATCTGCACACCGAATGCGCTGATGACCACATCGAGGCCAGGGTGCGCAACGCCGATCTGGTCGACGTGCTCGACCACGGATCGGGCCTTGTGGGGGTCTTTGCCGCGGGCTGCCCGATCTTGCTTGCGCACCCGCTCGACCGGGTGCGCACAATCGCTGGCATGGAAGATGTCGCCCGCCCGGGTGATCTCTGCTTCAATCTCCATACCGCTTCACAAACATTCGACGGCGACATCCGCGGTCAGCTGCGCCCACTGGGCGAGATGACCGCGACCAGACAAAAACGCCGCGCCAGGGAGACGCTTTATGTCCGAAACATATGACGGCCCAATCCTGGAGATTGACCAACTGTCGATTTCCTTCTTTACCCGCCTGCGCGAAATCCCCGCCGTGATGGATTTCTCTGTTTCGGTGCGACCCGGCGAGGCCGTGGGCCTCGTGGGGGAGTCCGGCTGCGGGAAATCCACTGTTGCGCTGGGGGTCATGCAGGACCTCGGCAAGAACGGCCGCATCGTCGGCGGATCGATCAAGTTCAAGGGCCGTGACCTGAACACCATGAGCCAGGAAGAGCTGCGCGATATCCGTGGATCGGAAATCGCGATGATCTACCAGGAGCCCATGGCGAGCCTCAACCCGGCGATGAAGATCGGCAAGCAGCTGATGGAAGTGCCGATGATCCACAAGGGGGCCTCCGAGAAAGAGGCCTTTGACCGCGCCTTGCAGGTGGTCACCGATGTGAAGCTGCCGGATCCCAAGCGCATGCTGGACAGCTATCCGCACCAGTTGTCCGGTGGCCAGCAGCAGCGTATTGTCATCGCCATGGCGCTGATGGCCGAACCGGCGCTGCTGATCCTCGACGAGCCGACAACCGCACTGGACGTGACGGTCGAGGCCGCGGTGGTCGAGTTGGTGAAGGAGCTGGGCAAGAAATACGGCACCTCGATGCTGTTCATCTCTCACAACCTCGGGCTGGTGCTTGAGACCTGCGACCGGATCTGCGTGATGTATTCCGGCGAGGCGGTCGAGACCGGGTCCATCAAGGATGTCTTTGACAAGATGCAGCATCCTTATACGCAGGCCCTGTTCCGGTCGATCCCGCTGCCCGGCGCGGACAAGAACGCGCGGCCGCTGGTGGCGATCCCGGGCAACTTTCCGCTGCCGCACGAGCGGCCTCCGGGCTGCAATTTCGGCCCGCGCTGCGATTATTTCGAAGCGGGGCGCTGTGATGGCATGGAGCGTATTCCGATGGCGGGGATCGAGGGCGATGACCGGCATGCCTCGCGCTGTCTGAAGTTCGAGGAGATCGACTGGAACGCGCCGCTGAAGGTCTCGAAAACCAATGAGAAAGCCGAGCCGGGCAAGGTCGTTCTCAAGATGGAAAACCTCAAGAAGTACTACGAGGTCGCGGCCAATGCGCTGTTTGGCGGATCGGGCGAGAAAAAGGTCGTGAAGGCCAACGAAACCCTGTCCTTCGAGGCGCGCGAATCCGAGACGCTGGCCATCGTGGGCGAATCCGGTTGCGGCAAGTCGACCTTTGCCAAGGTCTTGATGGGGCTGGAGACAGCCACCGACGGTCAGATCCTGCTGGACAACCGCAATATCGAAAGCACGCCCATCGAAAGCCGGGACACAAAGACCATTGCGGATGTGCAGATGGTGTTCCAGAACCCGTTTGACACGCTGAACCCCTCGATGACCGTGGGGCGGCAGATCATGCGCGCGCTGGAGATCTTTGATTACGGCAATTCCGACGATGATCGGCGCGAGGAAATGTTGCGCCTGCTGGATCTGGTGAAGCTGCCGCGCGCCTTTGGCGACCGCATGCCACGCCAGTTGTCCGGAGGTCAAAAGCAGCGTGTGGGCATCGCCCGGGCCTTTGCCGGCGGTGCGCGGATCGTGGTTGCGGATGAGCCGGTCTCGGCGCTGGACGTTTCCGTTCAGGCGGCGGTCACGGACCTGTTGATGGAGATCCAGCGCGAGCAGAAGACGACGCTTTTGTTCATCTCGCACGATCTGTCCATCGTGCGCTATCTCAGCGACCGGGTCATGGTCATGTACCTCGGCCACGTGGTGGAACTGGGCGATACGGAGCAGGTGTTCTCCCCGCCCTATCACCCCTACACGGAGGCGCTCTTGTCCGCCGTGCCGATTGCCGACACCAAGGTCCAGAAAAAGCACATCGTGCTGGAGGGCGACATCCCCTCGGCCATGTCGCCACCGCCGGGCTGTCCGTTCCAGACGCGGTGCCGCTGGAAATCCAAGGTGCCGGGCGGGCTTTGCGACAAGGAAGTGCCGCCGGTGCGCATGCTGGACGGCAATCACCAGATCAAGTGCCACCTCTCGGACGAGGAACTGGCCAATATGGAGCCGGTGATCAAGATCGCGGCGGAGTGACGCCGCAGAAGACAAGCGCCCGGGGGTCTGCCCGGGCGTTTTCATTTTTGCCTTCGGGAGCCTGACCATGATCCGAATTCTTTGCCTGCTCTTTGTCGTGTTTTGCGCCCTGCCCCGCGCAGCCGAAGCCGTAGAGATCCTGCCGGGAAAGCCCGGGATCTGTCTTGCCACCTTGAAGGGCACGATCGAGGCGGGGGATCTGCAAAAGCTGCGGGCCGTTCCGCTGGAACGTCCGGCAAGCTGGGCGAACTTCGAGGATGGGCGTTGGAAGGCGCTGTGCCTCGACAGTCCGGGGGGCAGTCTGAGCAGTGGCCTTGAATTGGCGGGATATTTTCTGGAAAACGGCGTCGGCACGGTGGTTGGCGACGGGGCGGATTGCCTGTCTGCCTGCGCTTTGCTGTTCATGTTCGGCACGGCCTATCAACACGAGAGCGCCTCGATCACGCATCGGCGCATGCATGTGGGCGGGCGGCTTGGCTTTCACCAACCGGACCTGACGCTGGATCGGACACGCAGCTACAGCGTCGAGGATGTGGAGGCGGCCTTTGACCTTGCGATCCGCGCCACGCTGGCCTTTCTCGCCAATGCGGCGCGCCCGCGGCCCGACACGCCGCGCCCGTTTGTGGATGCGGATCTGCTTGAAGCGATGTTGCAGCACGAGGGGCAGAATTTCTTCGAGATCGACACGGTGAACAAGGCAGGGCGCTGGGGGATCGAGCTCTTTGGCTATACCGCGCCACAGGTGGATTCGAAGGGCATGTTTTATGCCTGCCAGAACATGACTGGCTGGGCCGCGCAACTGGAGCAGAACCAGTCACGGTTCGAAGGGAGCGGGTCGGACGCGACCATAGACGTGAGCGACCGGCAGGCTGACTTTGTCGACGGGCGGCGCTACCGGGTCAGTTTCCACGGCATGATGACTTATGATTGCGAGGGGGGACTGATCCGCGACTGGACCGGCCAGACGACGCTGGCGCTTTGCGGGGTTCGCGAAGAACTGTCGACGCAGATCGGTCCGTTCGAATGCGTCTATGGCAATGTGCCGGCGGGATCGATGCGTCCGGTGCCCGGGTTTGCCATGCTCCCGGCGCAGACGCGTCTGGCCGGGCTGCGATCCGGCGGGCGGGCCGCGCCGGTGCGGGTATTCCAGGGCAATCCCTGCGTGTCCTCCACCGGGCAGGCGCGGGTGTTCAACGTGCAAAACTTCACGTCTTTGCGCGCGGGTGTGGGGCATGACACGGATCGGGTCGACCAGGTGCCGCTGGGCACCGCGCTGGGGATCAGCGGGCGGCCGGTGTTTGACACGCGCCACGCCAGTCACGCCTATTGCCTGTCGCAGTGCCAGGCAGCGGGCGCCGGAAGAGGCTTTGACGCGGAAGGCATGTCGGCCTGCGTCGATGCAAACTGGCTGTGGTATTCCGCCGTGACCCCACAGGGGTTGCGCGGCTACGTGAGCGCGAAGTTCATCGAGTATCGCTGAGAAGGCCCACGGCGGTCACCGTTCGGGGCGCTCTGAAAGGCCATTTTTGATCCCGACAAAGGGGGCGCGCCTGTCCAGTGCGCTTTGGTTTTGCGTTTTGTCTGATCTTGCTCGATGCCCCCCGGGGCTGGTCGCAGGACAGGCCTGCGCCCCCCGTTCGGGGCGCGACGCTCGGGCACCCGCTGGAGGCGGTGTGATTGTGATGCAAACTGTTGCTTTGGAACTGCTTTCGGGGCCCGTTGGCCCTGGACCTGTATCTGGCGTCGCAACAGGCATCCCTGGGCTCAAACCACCCTGGGCTCAAACCACCGATTTCGTGACTTCCTCACCGCCATCGCGCGAGCGCGGTACGTAGAAGGGGGAGATCGTGGACATCAGAAGAAGGGCGCGCTGTTTGCGGATGCGGATGGGTGTCTCCAGCCTGAAATCGGCCTCGACCTCATGCGTCCGGCTGAGGGTACAGGACAAGGGGTCCGCATCTTCGATATGGACCTCTGCCGGGACCGCCGAGAGGGTGTCCAAAGCCGCGTCAAAAGCCACATGATCCAGTGCGTGGAAGCGAAAGCCGCCACGTCCAAGGGTCACGACCAGCCCTTCGATCCTGTGTCCACGCACCTTCAGGTCGGCTGGAATACGGCAGACCTTGCGGTTGTAGACCAGAGCCATGACCCATCGTATCGTGGAATCAATCAGGTAGAGTGTCCCGATCACGATGGCGACGGCCGAGAACAACAAGGCCAGGCTGGCGACCTTCTCTTCTTCGATGGCTTTTTCGACTTCCTGCCATTTGACCCCTTTCTCGGTAAAGATGCCCCCCAGCCGTTCTTGCTGAATCTTCTGAAAGATCCCCTCTTCGATGCTGTCACAGGAAATCGTCGCCTGGGTGTCGAATTCGCTCAGCATGTCGTTCAGGCGGCGCGCGTCGAACCCGGTTCCGCTGGATGACAGGCGTTCCCCCTCTGCCATGAGGTCGAGCGCGAGCCCTGCGAGGCTTTGCAGGCCCGCCTCTTCCAGATCGCGCAGCATGCGGCGTTCGGACAGACGGTCCATCTGGCTGGCGATGCGGCTGGCCTGGGCTGGCGTGACGGGCTGTGTCGAATTGCTGACCGCCGCGAGGCTGCGCGCCAGCGACAAGAGCGGCCCGGGGACCTGGCATGATTGCGCAAAAGCGGGCAAGGCAGTGAGCCACACCACCAACAGTCCGGCCAGAAACCGACCGCCTCGTTTGCCAATGACGTTAGGGTGCATGAGCCGATACCCGCGAACAGTGGTCTGTCACAGGCAGAATTGCATCAAAGCAATAACCGAGCCTTAAGGGATGCCCGACCTCTCAGGCTTTGAAACAAAGTGTCGCTGCGTCGAAAACTGACCTTTATCAGGTGTTTGCCGCGCCTGAGAGGCGCTTTTTGAGCTCTGGCGCATCAAAACGGCCGACCCCCGTGATTTCGGGACAAACCGTGAACTCAAAGTCGCGAAAATCTTATGAATCTAAACTTTTCGGATCGGGCGCGGGTCAACTTCCCCAGATCTTCTTCACGTATTTCCGGGTCTCGCGGAAGGGCGGCACGCCGCCGTGTTTCTTCACCGCGCCCGGCCCGGCGTTATAGGCCGCAAGCGCAAGCCGCCAGCTGCCGAACTTCTTGAACTGGATCTTCAGATAGCGCGCCCCGCCTTCGAGGTTCTGCACCGGATCATGCGGGTCGACGCCCAGTTCCGCGGCAGTGCCGGGCATCAGTTGCGCCAGCCCGATGGCGCCCTTGTGCGACTTCGCCTTGGGGTTGAACCGCGATTCCTGCATCACGAGGCGCAGGAACAGATCCTCGGGAATGCCATGTTGGCGGGCCGCGGCACGGGCCAGGTCAAGGTAAGGTCCCTTGTAGCGGCCGCGGTAGCTGGGAACTTGCCCTTCGTCGCCGGTTTCATTGCCCCATTTCGTGGGCGTGACCACTTTTGGCGGCTTGAGCCGGATCGAATTGTTGTATTGCTGCGCGGCGCGGCTGTCCAAGACCTGCAACTGGCTGGAAAACAGGGATCCACGCCCCTTGGTCGAGAGCAATTCGGCCTGCGCCGCCCCCACCATCATCAAACCGGCGGCAAGACTGACCGCGCCGACACTCAATACGCCCTTCCAAAACACTGCTTTCACACCCCCAGGCATGCTGCACCTTTCCGAACGGTACCATTGCGGGAGACTATAGCGATTTTTGCTCAAATCGCCAGAGGCCCGGCGCTGCGCAAGCGCGGCTTGTTTGTCGAGCATCAGGCCTTGGTATAATCTCGGCAGACATTCGCTGATGCGATTCGAGAGGAAGAGACATGGCAGGTTCCGTCAACAAGGTGATCATCGTGGGCAATCTGGGGCGAGACCCAGAGGTGCGCACCTTTCAGAACGGGGGCAAGGTCTGCAATCTGCGCATCGCCACGTCGGAAAACTGGAAGGATCGCAACACCGGTGAGCGCCGGGAGCGGACGGAATGGCATTCCGTCGCGATCTTTTCCGAACCGCTGGCACGGATCGCAGAGCAGTATCTGCGCAAGGGTTCCAAGGTCTACATCGAGGGCCAGCTGGAGACCCGCAAGTGGCAGGACCAATCCGGTCAGGACCGCTATTCCACCGAGGTCGTGCTGCGTCCCTACCGCGGCGAGCTGACCCTGCTTGACGGCCGCAGCGAAGGCGGCGGCGGTGGCGGTGGTAGCTACGGCGGAGGCGGCGGTGGCGGTGGCGGCGGTTACGACGACCGTGGCGGCTATGACGATGGCGGGTATGGCGGCGGTGGCCCCAGTGGCGGTGGTACCAGTGGCGGCGGTGGCGCTCCTGCGCGCGCACCGGCACGTGACATGGATGACGAAATCCCGTTCTGACCCCTGTGGTTCTCACAAGTGACTGACAGATCAGGCGTCCAGTTTCATGGACGCCTTTTTCATGCGCGCCGAGCGCTGCGACGTTCGGCTCCGAACCCGCGACCTTTCGTCCAAACGCGATGATCCGGGGCATTTGGGTTCCATGTCAGTCGCTGTGCCCTATGGTTGTATTACACCGCAAAGCCGCGTTCGGAGAGCCGCTGAATGTCATGGTCCTTTCCCATTGGCCGTTTGCTGGGCTCGCAACTGCGGGTGCATGTCACCTTTCTCTTGCTGCTGGGCTGGATCGGCTGGACGGCCTTTGGTCAGGGGGGCATGACGGCAGCTGTGGACAGCATGTTGTTCGTGCTGGCGCTGTTTGCCTGCGTCCTTGCGCATGAATACGGCCATGCCCTCATGGCGCGTCGATATGGCATCCGGACACCCGATATCACGCTTTTGCCGATCGGTGGAGTGGCCCGGCTGGAACGCATGCCGGAGCGGCCCTACCACGAAATCGCCGTCTCTCTTGCGGGACCGGCGGTGAACATGGGGATCTGGGGCATACTGCTGGCCTTCGGCGCAAGCGGCGGGGCCGAGGCGCTGGCCGGTCCCACCGCGGACGACAACTTTCTTGGGCAGTTGGCCATGGTGAACCTTGCCCTTGCGCTGTTCAACATGATCCCCGCCTTTCCAATGGATGGGGGGCGTGTGTTGCGCGCGCTGCTGACCTTTTCGATGGACCGGGTGCAGGCGACGCGGATCGCGGCGGTGGCCGGGCAGATTGCGGCCTTGGGTTTTGCGGCATGGGGGCTCATGTCAGGCAACCTGCTGCTGGTCCTGATCGCCGTCTTCATCTTTCTGGCGGCCCAGGGCGAGGCGAGCGCGGTGGCCCGGCGTGACATTGCGGCGGGGCTCAGGGTTCGTGATGCGACGATCACCAGTTTTGAGGCCTTGTCGCCCACAGACCCGTTGCAACTTGCGGGGCAGGTCCTGATCCGCACCACGCAGCATGAATTCCCGGTGCTGGACGACGCGGGCCACTTGTGTGGATTTCTCACGCGGCAGGCGCTGTTCCGGGCCATGGCCGAGGGCGAGACTTCGCGTCTTGTGTCAGAGGTGATGGCGCATGACGTGCCCACCCTGCCCCTCGCGGCGCCGCTTGGGCAGGCGTTGGACGCGTTGCAGGCGGCGCCCGCGGTGGCCGCGGTGGACAGGAACGGCCATGTGCTGGGCTATGTCACAGCCGAGAATATCGGCGAGCTGATGGTGCTGCGCGAGCGCGGATAACACCACTTTACAGATACTTGTGTCCCAAAGCTCATGTGATCGGACAGGAAATCCGACACCACCCCTGTATCAGCGCGCGGCCAATTGATCCTTCAGCAAGGTCCGAACAGCGTCACGGGGCACATCTGCCGTCACAAAGGAACGCCCGATCCCCCGCGCGAGGATAAAGCGCAACTGTCCATCGATCACCTTCTTGTCCTGCGCCATGAGATCCAGCAGCGCATCTGCGTTCGGCAGCTTGCCCGGGATATCCGCAAGGTCGCATTTCATCCCCACGGATGACAGCAGCGCCCGCACCCGGCTGGGATCCTCTTGCGCGCAAAGCCCAAGCCGCGAAGACAGCTCAAAGGCCAATGCGCAGCCAATCGCCACCCCTTCGCCATGCAAGAGCCTGTCGGAATAGCCGGTTGCGGCCTCCAGCGCGTGGCAGAAGGTATGGCCGAGGTTCAACAGGGCGCGGTCGCCCTGCTCTGTCTCGTCGCGCAACACGATCTCTGCCTTCATCTCGACGGAGCGTCTGACCGCGTATTGGCGCAGCTTGCGATCGCCCTTGATGAGCTCGGCGGAATTGTCCTCAAGCCAGGCAAAGAAATCTGCGTCACCGAGCAACCCGTATTTGACCACTTCGCCCATGCCCGCGCGGAAATCCCGCGGTGTCAGCGTGCCCAGCACGTCGATATCCGCCAGAACCAGCGCGGGCTGGTGAAAGGCGCCCACGAGGTTCTTGCCCTGCGGCGTGTTGATGCCGGTCTTGCCACCCACAGAGCTGTCGACCTGCGCCAGAAGCGAGGTGGGCACCTGCACAAACCGCACGCCCCGCCGCAAGACCGCCGCGGCGAATCCCACCAGATCGCCGATCACACCACCGCCAAGGGCGATGACAACGTCACGGCGTTCCACTTGCGCGTCCAGCAACCATTCCACGCAATGGGTGAAATGGGTCCAGCTCTTGGTGGCCTCACCGGGGGGCAAGGCACGGGCCACGCTTTCGATTCCGGCGGCGCGCAGGGCGGTCTGGATGCTGTCCAGATGCGCCGCGGCCACGGTGGCATCGCTGACAATCGCCACGCGGGGGCGTTTGAGCAGCGGCGCGATCTCTTCGCCCGCGCGGTCCAGCAGACCTGACCCGATGCGCACATCATATTCCCGCCCGGGCAGCGGCACCGACACCGTTTCGATCATGGTTTTTTCTCCAACACGTCGCTGCGTTCGGCCAACAGGGCGTCTCGCACGCGGTGTCCCATCCGTTCGAGCGACACGCCCGGTTCCGAGCGTACCATCAGGTCGGCGCGGCTGTAGACCGGCACGCGCGTTTCATACAGTCCGCGCAGCGTGCCCTTGGGGTCGGCTGTGCGCAGCAGTGGGCGCGTGTCCTTGTGGCGCACGCGGTCCCAAAGCAGGTCAAGATCCGCGTTCAGCCAGACAGAGACGCCTTTTTCCGACATGATCTTGCGGTTGGCTTCCGACATGAAGGCGCCGCCTCCGGTCGACAGGACACCCGGTGTGCCATCCAGAAGACGCTCGATCACCTGGGTTTCCTTATGCCGAAAGAAGGCCTCTCCATCGCGGCCAAAGATCTCTGCGATGGTGCGTTGCGCGGCTTTTTCGATTTCATGGTCCGAATCGCGAAACGTGGCGCCCAGTTGCGCCGCCAGCGTGCGCCCGACAGCCGTTTTGCCGGCCCCCATCATCCCCACAAAGACGATCGTCTTGTGCAGAATCAAACCCTTGTGATCCACGACTTCGGCCATTCGCCGCCCATTGCTTTACTGTTGCGTGAATGACGTGAACTGGACAAAAAGGCTAGGTATAAACGCAAAAAAGGTGAGGCGAGGGCAATACCATGGGGCGCCTGATAAAGTGGCTGTTCTACTTTCTGGTGCTGGCAGCGCTGGCCCTGGTGGCCTACGCCTATGTCGGGCCGTTCTTTGGCGCGGATTTCAGCCCGCCACAATCCGAGGTGCGCGTGCCGGTTGAACTGGATGGGTGACGCCCGGCTGGTTGCGACGGGTTGGGCCGGGGCCGCGGCGGGTCTGGTGCTGGCCGGTTTTGGCTGGGGGGCGCCTGCGCTGGCGCAAAGCGATCCGGTGGCGCAAAGCGCAACCCCGCCCTCTGTCGAAAGCCGTCCGCTGGATGCGCCGACGCTGGGGGCGGCCGGCCTTTTGCCGCGGTCGGTGACCGGCTTGCCGCAGGGGCTTTGGGTGGCGTCGGATGCCGACAGCCTCGCGACGCTGATCGCGGCGGTGGATCTGCCTGTGCCCGCGATGCAGCGCCTGATGCGCACGCTGATTCTTGCCGAGGCGACACCGCCTGCCGGGGACAGCGGTCTTGCGCTGCTGGACGCGCGTCTGGACTGGCTGATGGAGCAGGGCGCGGTCGAAGAGGCGCTGGCGCTCTTGCAGATCACCGGTGTGGGCGATCCGCGGCTGTTTGACGATTGGGTTGATCTGTCCTTGTTGCTTGATGCGGCAGAGCCGGTCTGCGCCCGCGTCGCCCAAGAACCGCGGCTGAGTGCGGATTTGTCCTTGCGGGTCTTTTGCACGGCGCGCGGGGGCGATTGGCAGCGTGCGGCGCTGATTTTGCAAAGCGCGCGGACGCTGGGCGAGATATCCGGTCGGCGCGCTGAGCTTTTGCTGAGGTTCCTTGATCCGGAGGCGGGCAACGGGCAGCCGCTCTTGCCCCCTGTGCGCCCGACGCCGCTGGAGTTCCGCCTGTTCGAAGCCTTGGGCGAGCCGCTGCCGACGCAGCCGCTTCCGCTGCCCTTTGCGGTGCTGGACCTGTCGGGGAACAACGGATGGCGGGCCCAGATCGAGGCGGCGGAGCGCCTCGCGCGCGCCGGGAGCCTTGACCCGAACCGGTTGCTGGGGCTCTACACGCAGCGGCGGCCTGCGGCCTCTGGCGGGATCTGGGACCGGGTGCAGGCCCTGCAAGCCTTTGAAAAAGAGCTGGATCGGGCGCAAGCAGATCGCATCGAGTCAACCCTGACACAGGTCTGGCCACAGATGGCAAGCGCCCGGATGCTGCCCGCTTTCGCAGAGCTCTTTGCGGAGGAACTGGCCGCGATCGAGTTGACCGGGCGCGCGGCGCGCATGGCGGCGGAGGCCGCCTATCTGTCGCGTGGCTACGAAGCGCTCACACCGCTGTCCGAGGCGCCGGGCCGCGACGCGCGCTTTCTACAGGCGCTGGCCCGCGGAGAGCCGCCCGATCCGGATGTGGATCTGCCCCTGGCCGGGTCGATTGCGCGCGGGTTTTCCGGCGCAACCGTGCCGTCGGTCCTGCGCGGGCAGCTGGATGAGGGACGGCTGGGCGAAGTGATCCTGCGGTCCATGGCCCTGTTTGCAAGCGGCGCGGCGGGCAATGGCGAGGATCTGACCGATGCAATCGCGACGCTGCGCGCGCTGGGGTTGGAAGAGACGACACGCCGGGCAGCTTTGGAACTGGTCATCCTGACCCGGGAGCGCGGTCTGCGATGAGTCGGCGTTGGCTTGATCCCTTCCTCGAGGCCATGGCCGCCGAGCGCGGGGCCGCCGCGAACACGCTTGCGGCCTATGCGCGGGATCTGACGCATGTGGCGGATTGGCTGTCGCGGCGCGACACGGATTTCGGCGCTGCCACGCGTGGTCACTACGAGGACTACCTCGTGGCCTGCGATGCCGAGGGGCTGTCGCGTGCGACCCGGGCGCGGCGGCTCTCCGCGATCAAGCAACTTTACCGTTTCGCTTTCGAAGAAGGGCTGCGTGCCGACAATCCCGCGGTACAGATCGCCGGTCCCGGGCGTGACAAACGCTTGCCCAAGACGCTGAGCGTGGAGGAAGTGGACCGCTTGCTGGAGGCCTCTGCCGGGCATGGACGGACCGCGGCGGATCGTTGCCGCAACACCTGCCTGATGCAGGTGCTCTATGCCACCGGGATGCGCGTGTCGGAACTCGTCTCTCTGCCGGTTTCGAGCGCGCGGGGCGATCCGCGCATGTTGCTGATCCGTGGCAAGGGGGGCAAGGAACGCATGGTTCCCCTGTCGCCCCCGGCGCGGGCCGCACTCGCGGATTGGCTGGTGGACTGGGGCGCGCAGGACGAGGCCGCGCGCGCAAAGGGCAAACCGGGGTCGCCGTTCCTGTTTCCGTCGCGCGGGAAGGCCGGGCACCTGACTCGGCACGCGTTCTACCTGCTCATCAAGGGTTTTGCCGTGGATGCCGGGGTCTCGCCGGACAAGGTGACGCCCCACACCCTGCGACACGCCTTTGCCACGCATCTGCTGGCCAACGGGGCGGATCTGCGCGCCATCCAGACGCTGCTGGGGCATGCAGATGTGGCCACGACAGAGATCTACACCCACGTGCTTGAAGAGCGGTTGCGCGAGCTTGTCCTGGATCATCACCCGCTGGCCGATCCAGAGCCCTGACAGAGGCGTCGGGACACCTGTGACATCCGTTGGTCTTCGGTCGGCATCCCTGGTGCGCCTGCCGGTCGCGATCCTGCCGGGCACGTTTTGCGACACCCCAAATCGGGTGTCTTCTGCGATTGCGACGGGCGGTCGCGCGACAGGACCTGCATCACAAGCGGAACGGCTGGCGGGGACACGGCGCCCAAGCAAGGGCACAGCGCCCCGTAGCTCGGGGTTCTACCCCGAGCCCCCTGCCCTTTGACGCGATCTGCGTCTAAAGGAAGACCCGTTCGACAAACCACCATGCGCCAACCGCCGCGATTGCCAGCGACGCGGGCATGACCACGAAGTGCCGATAGGCGCGCACGTCGTCAATATAGCGCGCGGACAGCAGGCATCCGACCGACAGCGCTGCCATGGGCCAAAGGAACACCGGCGCCCCTGCCCCCATGGTTTGCGCGAAAGCCGGTCCGTTCAACACGAACCCGGCCAGTGCAAAGGCAACTGCCAGCACCCCATAGGCGATCTGACCAGTGCGCACGTCCACGCGTCCCTCGTCCACCCGCTGCGCCAGAACGACCAGCAGGAAGGCCACCGCGATCACGGTCAACTGCCCGAGTTCGACCCCCACATTGAAGGCGATCAGCGCCGGGATGAACTGCTTGTCCGGCAATCCGTATTCCCCCAGCACATAGGCGAACCCCAACCCGTGCAGCAGGCCAAAGGCAAAGATCACCGCCGTTCGCCACTTCTGCAACCGATCAGAGTAGAGGTTCTCAACCGCCACGTAGACGATCGAGGCCGCGATCAGCGGTTCCACCACGCTGGCAGGCACGCTCACATAGCCCGTGGCGCCGAGCGCCAGCGTCACGGTATGCGCCAGCGTGAAGGCCGAGACCTGCCACAGCAGCGGCCCCAACTGTGTCGACAAAAAGAACAGCCCCAGCACAAAGAGGATATGATCAAGGCCCAGCGGCAGGATATGTTCGAACCCCGCGACAAGGTAGGTCACCACCACCTGGCCAAAGGTCTGCTCGCCGCCACCGCCGAGCGCGATGGGCTCTGTCGGACCACCGGTCAGGAAACCGGTGTACCCTTCCTCGACGTCCATCTGGCGCAGGATCAACACGCCATATGCGGCGGGCCAATCCAAGACCACGAAGGATGTGCCCGAGGGCAGGCTTGCCTCAATGAAGACGCGGGTCTCGCGCGGCAGTTCCTCATTGGATTCGGAGTCTGTCTCGACATCCACCAGTCTCAGCGGCACGACCTCTGGCGCCATGTCAGGCGCCGTGAGCACGATAGGCGCCAGAATACGCTCGGCCTGCGCGCGCACGCGGGCCTCGATGGCCGCGGGGGGGAGCGCGCGCAGGGCGTC
This sequence comes from Sagittula sp., assembly GCA_042088665.1. Classification (GTDB taxonomy): domain Bacteria; phylum Pseudomonadota; class Alphaproteobacteria; order Rhodobacterales; family Rhodobacteraceae; genus JBELMB01. The sequence continues at coordinate 4,392 of JBELMB010000087.1, read as the reverse complement.
CACATCCGCAGCACCTTCGGTTTCGTTCGTGTTGTCAACGCCTTGCAAGTTCACCCCGGCAAGGATCGGCTCCATGCTGCCAAAGCGGATGACCAGCGAAAGCGTGTCGCCCCGCGTCGTCAGGTTGCCGATGGCGGGCCGCACTTCATGTGCAGCGATGCTGGTCGCCCAGGCCAGAATGGCCAGGCAGGTCAGGATGAGACGTGACATGGTTTCCCCGATTGGATCTGGCCGCCAAGATGCCGCAGGACGCCGGGATTTCAAGCCCGAACCGACCGACCCGGACCTATTGCCGCCGCAACCTCGAGAGCGCCTCGTCCTCGATCAACCACGCGGACAGCCCGTCCCGAATGCCCGCCGCCATCCCCGCGCGCCAGATCGGATCCTGCAGATTGCGCAGATCTTCCTGCGTCGACAGGAATCCCAGCTCGATCAGCACCGAGGGAATATCCGCCGATTTCAGCACCGAGAAGGCCGCCTCGCGCTGAGGGTCCTTGTGCACATGGCCAAGCGCGTTGCGGATGCCGGACACCAGATGCGTGGCCAGCGTCTGGCTGCGCGGCGTGTTGTCCAGCCGGGCAAGATCCATCAGGATTTGCGCCACGCGGTCATCGGTTCCGCTCAGGTCGACGCCAGAGAGCAGGTCATCGCGGTCGTGGCGCTCTGCCAGCGCGGCCGAGGCCGCGTCAGAGGCGTCTTCCGCGAGAGTGTAGACCGCCGCCCCATGGGCCACGCCGCCTTCCAGCGCATCCGCATGCAGCGAAATGAAGACATCTGCCCGGACCTCATGTGCGCGCGCGACGCGCCCTTCGAGCGACACGAAGACATCGGAATTGCGCGTCAGGACGACCTCGTAGTTGCCTGATCGCAAGAGCACGTCGCGCAATTCCCGCGCGAATTGCAAGACCAGATCGGCCTCCTTGACGCCAGCGACCTCTGCGCCCGGGTCAAGGCCGCCGTGCCCGGGGTCGAGCACGATGATCAGCGGTGCATTGGCGGGCTTTTCGGCCGGTCGCCGCGCGCTGGGTTTGGGCGGTGTCCACCCGGGATCGGAGGGCACTCCGGCGCTGGCGTCAAACGCGGCCTCGGTCGTGGCAGTCAGCACCACGGACAGCTCCGCCGCGCCACCGTCAGCCGCAACGGCGAGCGCCGCCTCTTCGACCATCAGCGGCTCGGTCAGTTCGGCGACCATGCGCGACCATCCGGGGCGAAAGACACCGACCCGAAGCCGGGAGATGCGTTTGCTCTGGTCAAGGCGCGCCATGTCAGCGGCGCTCCAGTCGACTTCGCGGAAATCCACCACGAGCCGCAGGGGATCGGTCACGGTGAAGATGCGCCAAGGCACCCCCTGCGAAAGCGTCAGCGACAAGGCCGTTCGGCCAAAACGCCGGTCGGCAAACCCGCCGTCGATGTAGCGCGCCAGCCCGGAGGCCTCGCTCTGCGCGGATGCCCCCGAAGGGGCGGTTTGGGCCGCTGTCGGGCTCGGGTCAAACCCGCCCCAGACAAGCGCCAGTATCAGGATCAGGACTCTGCTCATGGCCTCACAGCCTGTTGTTATGGAACCCGTTTATCCGGTCCGCGTGGGATTTCCCAGTTGATTTGGCCTATGCCTGCGCGGTGGCGCGAGAGGCCGCTCATTCCTTTGGCAAAACCCCGCCGGCGCGCCGCGTCATGAACCGTTTCAACCGCGCCAGCCCTTCCTCGATATCGGCTGTGCTGCGGGCGTATGAAAACCGCAGGGTGCCCGCGCCTCGCGCCGGGTCGAAATCAAGACCGGGGGTCACGGCGACACCGGCCTCGTCGAGGATCTCGGCGGCAAGGGCACGGCTGTCGTCGGTCAGGTGGCTCACATCGGCATAGACGTAGAAAGCCCCGTCCGGGGGCGCGATGCGGTCAAAACCGGCCTCAGGCAAACCGGCCAGCATCACTTGCCGGTTGCGGCGGTAGACCTCCATGTTGGCCTCCAGTTCCGGCGTCGCGTCCATGGCACCCAAGGCGGCCACCTGCGCCGCATGGGGCGCGCAGATAAAGAGGTTCTGGGCCAGACGTTCGACCTGCCGGAGCATATCTTCTGGCACAACCAGCCAGCCGACGCGCCAGCCCGTCATCGAAAAATACTTCGAGAAGGAATTGATCACCACCACATCGTCACTGACCTGCAAGGCACTGACCGCCTTTTGCTCGTATTCGATGCCGTGATAAATCTCGTCCGACAGAAAGGCGGCACCGCGGGACTGTGCCAGATCGATCAGGTCGGCCAGCGCTGGCTTGGCCAGCATGGTGCCCGTGGGATTCGCCGGCGAGGCGACCATCAGCCCCTCGAAGGCATGCGGTTCCAGATCGGCGCGTGTCGGTTGCAGGCGGTTTTCTGCCGCTGTCTGAACCTCCAGCGGGACGAGGTCGAGCGCCTTCAGGATCTGCCGGTACGAGGGATAGCCCGGCGCCCCGAGCGCGACCCGTTCCCCGGCATCAAAGAGCGCCGTGAAGGCGAGGATGAAACCGCCGGACGAGCCGGGTGTCACCACCACGCGCTCTGGGTTCAGATCCAGATTATACCATTCGCCATAAAGCCTTGCGATGCGCGCGCGCAGGTCTGGCAAGCCAAGCGCCACGGTATAGCCAAGCGCGTCTTGGGCCATGGCGCGGGTCAGCGCCGTGCGGGCGGCTTCGGGTGCAGGTGTGCCGGGCTGGCCCACTTCCATGTGGATCACGCGGTCGCCATTGGCCTCTTTGCGCCGCGCCGCCTCCATCACGTCCATCACGATAAAGGGATCGACCGCCCCGCGCCTTGAACTTCTCATGCCTGCCTCACTACTGTGCCGCCGAGGCGCGGTCTCCGGAGGAGGACGCCTGAGCAATCTGCCGGTTGTGGTCCCTGTCTGTCGGGGCGGCTACAGCCACGCGGGATGCAGGGGCCGCCGTTGTCTCAAGGCTTACGAGCGCACGTGCGGAGGCGTCAATGATCCTGTCGAGACTGATGGCCTTTGTTCTGGTGCTGGCGCTTGCGCTGCCGCTGCCGGCGCGCGCGGTCACCCTGTTGCGTGATGCGGACATGGAATACGCGCTGCGCCAGATTGCGGCGCCGGTCCTGACCGCGGCAGGGCTGAGCCCGTCACAGGTGCGGATCGTGGTGCTGGACGACAGTCGCCTCAACGCCTTCGTGGTCGATGCGCGGCATATCTTCATCCATTCGGGGCTGATCATGCGCCTCAACAGTGCGGCGAGCCTGCAGGCGGTGATCGCCCATGAGGCCGCGCATATCGCCAATGGTCATTTGACGCGGCGGGTGGGCAACATGCGCAGCGCGCGCACGGCGGCCGGTCTGGGCGTCCTGCTGGCGCTGGCCTCGGGTGCCGCGGGCGCCGACCCGAAGATCGCGGCAGGTCTCGCGCTGGGGACGGCCTCTTCTGCCCAGCGGCGGTTCTTTTCACACACCCGTGCCGAGGAAAGCGCCGCGGATATCGCCGCTGTGCGCTATCTGTCGCGTGCCGGCATCGATCCGACCGGCATGGAAGAGGTGCTGAGCCTTTTCAGCGGCCAGGAGGTGCTGTCCGCCGGGCGTCAGGATCCCTACATGCTGACCCATCCGCTCAGCCGCGACCGGTTGCGCGCGGTCAAGGCGCTGGTGGCCGGGGCAAAGCCGGGCACGCGCTCGCCTACGTCGGAATACTGGTACGCGCGGGCGCGCGGCAAGCTGACCGCGTTCAAACGCGCTCCCTCCTGGACGTTGCGGCGCCTGAAGGATTCCGGATCGCAGGACATCGCGCTGATGCGTGAGGCGGTGGCCTATCATCGCCAGTCGAACCTGTCCAAAGCCCTGCGCGCCATCGACAAGGCCATCGCCCTGCGCCCCAAGGATCCTTTCCTGCTGGAGCTGAAAGGTCAGATCCTGCTGGAATCGCGCAAGTTTTCGCAAGCGGTGCAGGTCTACAAGGCAGCGGCGGCAAGTGCCCCGCGCGAGGCGCTGATCCTCAGCGGTCTGGGCCGCGCACAACTGGCAACCGGTGACGCACGCGGTGCCTTGCGCGCGCTCGAAGCGGCGCGGGGGCGTGATTTCTATGACCCACGGCTGTTGCGCGACCTCAGCGTCGCCTATGCCAAGCTCAATCAACCGGGCATGGCCTCGCTGGCCACCGCCGAACGCTATGCGCTGACCGCCCGCCTGAAGGATGCAGAGATTCATGCCAAGCGGGCTTCAGACCTGCTGCCGCGCGGCTCTGGCCCATGGCAACGGGCGCAAGATGTGTTATTTGCTGCAAAACAGGCGAAAAAGCGCCGTTGACCCCCGAAGGCCCCAAGGGACCACGCAACCGGAGACCCCAATGTTCAAGACCATGCTGAAAGCCGGCGCCACCGCCGCATGTCTGCTGACCGCCCCTGTTGCCATGGCAC
>JBELMB010000086.1:0-20757 GCA_042088665.1 Sagittula sp. | reverse complement strand
CCCGGCGCGGGCGCTTTCGACCTGGCTGGCGGCGGATTTGATCCCGGCCTCGGCGTTGCGGATCTGACTGGTGGCCGATTGGATCCCGGCGCGCGCGCTTTCGACCTGGCTTTCAGCCGACGTGATGCCCGCCGCGGCGTTGATGATCTGCGCCTGGGCAGACTGAATCCCGGCGCGGGCGCTTTCGACCTGAGTCTCTGCCGAGGTGATGCCCGCGGTGGCGTTCTGGATCTGGCTCTGCGCGGCCTGAATTCCGGCGCGCGCGCTTTCGACCTGGCTCTCGGCGGAGATGATCCCGGCCCTTGCGTTCTGGATCTGGCTCTCGGCAGAGCGGATCCCGGCGCTGGCCGTCTTGACCTGACCGCGCGCGGTTTCAACCCCGGCGCGGGCATTCACGATCTGGGTTTGCGCCGATCGTACCCCGGCGCGGGCGTTCACGATCTGCGTTTCAGCGGCGCGCACCCCGGCGCGGGCGTTCACGATCTGGCTCTCGGCAGAGCGGATTCCAGCGGTGGCGGTCTGCACCGCGCCGCGGGCCGTTTCCACGCCTGCGCGGGCGCCTTCGAGTTGGGATTTCGCGGCTTCGATCGCGGAAGACGCGGTCTTTATCCCCGACAGAGCCGTCTGTTCCTGCGCCTTGGCGGATTCATAGGCGGCTTCGGCGGCGGCGAGGCGCGTTTGCGCGGCGAACCCGTCGCGGGCCAACTCCTCAGACGCGCGCAGGTTGATATCTGCCTCGCGGATGCGGGCGCGGGCCTCGACAAGGCGGGCCTCGGCGGCGGGCACTTGCGCTCCGGCCTCTGCGAGACGGGCTTCGGCCGCGGGCACCTGCGCCAGTGCCTCCTTCAACCGCGCCTCGGAGGCGGGCAACTGCGCGCGGGCCTCGTCAAGGCGGGCCTCTGCTTCGGGCACGCGGCTTTGCGCCTCATCGAGGCGCGCTTCGGCTTCCGGGACACGGGCCAAGGCTTCTTCGAGACGGGCTTCGGCCTCAGGCACGCGGGCCAAGGCCTCGTCCAGTCTGGCCTCGGCTTCCGGCACGCGGGTCTGCGCCTCGACAAAGCGCGCCTCTGCTTCGGGAACGCGGGCAAGGGCCTCGGCGAGGCGGGCTTCGGCCTCGGGCAGTTTTGCGCGGGCCTCGGCGAGACGGGCCTCGGCCTCCGGGACGCGGGCGCGGGCCTCGCTCAGCCGGGCTTCTGCCTCGGGGACACGGGCACGGGCTTCGGCCAGGCGGGCCTTTGCCTCGGGGACGCGGGCGTTGGCCTCGGCCAGACGCGCCTCTGCTTCGGGGACCTTGGCCTCTGCCTCGGTGACGCGGGCCTCTGCTTCGGGCAGGCGGGCCAGTGCCTCTTCGAGGCGGGCCTCTGCCTCGGGCACCTTGGCTTCGGCTTCGGCAAAGCGGGCTTCGGCTTCGGGGACGCGGGCCAATGCCTCCAGCAGGCGGGCCTCGGCGGCGGGCACACCGGCGCGGGCCTCGGAAAGCTGCGCCGCCGCGGCAGGCACACCGGCCTTGGCTTCGGCGATGCGGGCGCGTGCGGCGGGCACCTGTGCCTCTGCCTCGGCCAGACGGGCGAGCGATTCGGGCAAGCGCGATTGCGACTCGGCGAGGCGCGCCATGGCCTCTTGCAGGCTGACGTCACGGGTGCCCGGGTCAATCCGGCACAAAAGTTGCCCCTCATCGACCATGGCACCGGCGCGCAGCGGTTCGCTGATGACCTTGCCGTCGGTTTCGGCGCGCACTTCGACTTCGCGGATCGCTTCGGTTTCGCCGCGCAGCACCACGGCGCTGTCCACTTCCTGTGCGACAGAGCGCAAAGCCATGACCCGCACCGCGCCATCTGCGACGGTAGGCAGACCTTCGTCCGGTGACGGGACGACCTGCGCGGCCTGCATGACCACGGGCAGGTCGCTGGAATCGCCGCCTTCGGTGCCAGCGACCTGAGTGTCCTCAGCGCCGTCTTCTGATCCCAGAAGCGCCGATGGCGTCGCGCGTTGAGCCCACGCGAGGACCGTCTCGCGCTCGAGCACCAGTCCATAAAGGGTCGCGGCGACGATAACTGCCGTGATAATCGAAAGAAGTCGCATGATCGTTGTCCTGACCGTTTTGCTGCACAGCAGCACGTCCCTCAGGGTAGGATACAAAGGCAGCAGGTCCAGCGTTTCACTGGCACCGGCGCGCTCGCTGTTTCCAGCCTGAACCGTTTCGTTTAGTTTTAGGTCTTCGCTGGCGCGGCTTCAAGCGGTCGATGGGCTGTAAATGCCACTTTGGTGTCAGTTTTTGGCAGTGAGGCGCGATTTGGCACAGGTTTTACCCCGGATTTGCGGCACGGGGCGCTGGCAAGGCTCTGCCAGTTGGCGCAAGCGGTGCGCGCGCAGGTGTTGGCAACCCTCGTGTCTGCCTGTAAGAGAGGCGAAATTCCAGCGCTGGGGGCCCGGGTGAGCGACACCGACAGTTTTATCGATGAGGTGACCGAAGAGGTCAAACGCGACCGGTTGTTCGCGTTGATGCGGCGCTATGGCTGGATCGCTGTTTTGCTGGTCCTGCTGATTGTGGGCGGGACGGGGTATCGCGAATACAGTCTCGCCGCCGCGCGCACGCAGGCGCAGACCTTTGGCGATGCCATTCTGGATGCGCTCGAGGCCGAAGAGCCGGGCGACCGGATCGCGGCACTGGATGCGGTTGAGGCCCCGGGGCCCAGCGGCCGCGCGATGCTGGAGATGCTGATCGCCGCCGAAGAAGGCTCCGCCGGCGAGGATGTGGCCGCCGTGACCCGGCTTCAGGCCGTGGCTTCGCAGGCCGAGTTGCCGCAGATCTATCGCCAGATCGCGCAGTTCAAGGCGTTGACGCGGACCGATGCGGATCTGACACTGGACGAACGGCGGGCGGGCTTTGACGCGCTGGCCGTGCCCGGACAACCGCTGCGGTTGCTGGCCGAAGAGCAGTTGGCGCTGCTGGATATCGAAAGCGGTGAGCGGATCGCCGCCCGTGAGCGGCTTGAACAGCTGGTTGTCGATGCGGAAGTGACCGAAGGCTTGCGTCAACGCGCCAGCCAGTTGATTGTGGCACTGGGCGGCGAGGCGCCGGGGATCTGACGCCACGGGGGCTGGAATAGCGGCCGGGCTGATACCGCGGTGCGGCCAGCTTGGTGATCGGGTGCGCAGCGGTCGGGTGTGACGCTGACGGGGTGTCGCGCGCAAGGCGTAAGACGGGCGCATGTGATAAACGGCGCGGCGCCGCAAGACGCCGGAACGGATACAGGCCGGGGGCAAGACCGGTCGAAGGCGGGCCAAAGACGGGCCAAAGACGGGCCAAAGACGGGCAGGAGAGGACAAGATGATGCAGGGCAAGGCTTTTGGGCTGGTCACGCTGGGCGCTCTGGCCCTGATGGGGTGTTCCGAGAAGGACCCGATCCTGACCGGGGAGCGCCTGAACATTCGCGACGTCGGCTCTGCGCAGATCGACGAGGCATCCGCCGCGGTGGATGACACCGCCCGTGCGATCTCTCTGCCGCCTGCCGAAGCAAACACCGCCTGGACGCAAAGCCCCGTTTCGCCTGCGGCGCGCACGACACATGCCGCCCTGGCCGATACTCTGACGCCGCTCTTTTCCACCGGGATCGGGGCTGGCGACGGCAAGCGCGCGCGGCTGAACGCAGATCCGGTCGTCGCGGACAATCGGATCTTTACGATGGACTCGAACCACGTGGTGCGCGCCACCTCGACCACTGGCGAGTTCTTGTGGGAAATGGATTTGACGCCGTCGCGGGACAAGACACCCGAGGGGCAAGGTGGCGGTCTGGCGGTTGGCGGGGGCAAGCTTTATGCCGCCTCCGGGTTTGGCCGGTTGACGGCGCTCGACCCGGCCACAGGGCAGGAGCTTTGGGTGCAGCGGCTGGGCAATACGGCGACCGGCGCGCCGAGTTACGCGCAGGGGCTGGTCTATGTGGTTTCCGGCGACACAACCGGGTGGGCGGTCGAAGCCGATGATGGCCGCGTGCGCTGGCAACTCGATGGCGCGGGCGACAGCAGCAACGTGGCAGGCACGCCCGCACCGGCGGTGAGCGACCAGCACGTGGTGTTTTCCTATGGGTCAGGCGCGGTGCAGGGGGCCTTCCGTCAGGGGGGGCTGCGGTTGTGGAACTCCGATCTGCTGGGACGGCGCACGGGTGTGACCGTGGCGGGCTTTGACGACGTGACCGGCGATCCGCTGATCGCGAATGACGTGGTCTACGCGGGCAATCACTCGGGACGCGTCGTGGCGCTTTCGGTGTACACCGGTGAGCGGCTCTGGACGGCTCAGCATGGTGCGCTGGGGCCGATGTGGCCTGCGGGCGACTCGGTGTTCTTTGTCTCGGACCGTCACGAGTTGGTGCGTCTGGATGCGCAGAGCGGCGAAACCGTCTGGACCGCGGATCTGCCCGGCTATGAGCCGACCCGGCGGCCCAACAAGCGGCGCGACCGCGCCTTTGCCAACCTCGGGCCGATCCTTGCGGGCGGCAACCTGATGGTGGCCAGTTCCGATGGCAAGCTGCGCGCCTTCTCGCCGGAGGACGGATCGCTTGTCTCTACGGTTGATGTGCCCGGAGGGGCGACGACCCGCCCTGTGGTGGCGAACCAGACGCTTTACGTCGTGTCGCGCAAGGGTGTGCTGCACGCCTATCGCTGAGCGGCCGCCGTGGGAGGCTTGTTTCGGATGAGCGAGCCGTCGCTGCTACGCGTTTTGCCGTAATCGTGTCAGGGTCAGCGGGCGGATGCCGCCTCACCCGTCGGGGTGCTTTTCGGTCGGTCCGATGGCGGGCGCAGTTTGTGCCCTTTCACCGGGGCCAGAAATGCGCTAAAGCCGCGCTCTGATCCCCGGAGCACCCTTGATGTCGTTCACACTGGCCATCGTCGGCCGCCCCAACGTGGGCAAGTCCACCCTGTTCAACCGCCTTGTCGGCAAGCGTCTGGCCTTGGTCGATGACCAGCCCGGTGTGACCCGCGACTTGCGGGAGGGGGCGGCACGACTCGGCGACCTGCGCTTTACCGTGATTGACACGGCCGGGTTGGAGAATGCCTCCGACGACAGCCTGCCTGCCCGCATGCGCCGCCTGACGGAACGCGCGGTGGATATGGCCGACATCTGCCTGTTTCTGGTCGATGGGCGGACGGGGCTTTTGCCGGATGACCATCTCTTTGCAGAGATCCTGCGAAAGCGGGCCAAGCATGTGATCCTTGCTGCGAACAAGGCGGAAGGGCAGGCGGCGGATGCCGGTGTGCTCGAGGCCTATAACCTTGGTCTGGGGGAGCCGATCCGGATGTCGGCGGAACACGGCGAGGGCATGCCGGAGCTTTACGCGACCCTTCTGCCCGTCTCTGATGCTCTGGCCGCGGTCGCCGCAGCGGATGCCCCGGAAACGGATGTGGATCTGCCCGAGGACGGTGAAGGCGGCGAGGCCGAGGGCATTCGCATGCCGACCAAGGCCAAGCCCTTGCAGATCGCCGTGGTGGGGCGGCCCAACGCGGGCAAATCCACGCTGATCAATCAGATCCTTGGCGAGGACCGCTTGCTGACCGGTCCCGAGGCCGGGATCACGCGCGATGCCATCTCTGTCCAGGTGGATTGGGGTGGCGTACCGATGCGCGTCTTTGACACCGCAGGCATGCGGCGTCGTGCCAAGGTTCAGGAAAAGCTGGAAAAACTGTCGGTCTCGGATGGCATTCGCGCCATCAAGTTTGCCGAAGTGGTCGTGGTGTTGCTGGACGCGGCAATCCCGTTTGAGACGCAGGACCTCAAGATCGCCGATCTGGCAGAGCGCGAGGGGCGCGCGGTGGTCGTGGCCGTGAACAAATGGGACGTGGAACCGGAGAAGCAGGAAAAGCTGCGAGATCTGCGCGAGGGGTTCGAAAGGCTCTTGCCGCAATTGCGCGGTGCGCCCTTGGTGACGGTGTCCGCGCGGACCGGGCGCGGTTTGGACAAACTTCAGGCGGCGGTGATGTCAGCCTATGACGTCTGGAACCGACGTGTGTCCACTGGGCAGTTGAACCGCTGGCTTGACAGCATGATCCAGCGCCACCCGCCACCCGCCCCGCAGGGCCGCCGGATCAAGTTGCGGTACATGACGCAGGCCAAGACGCGTCCGCCGGGGTTCGTGGCCATGTGCTCGCATCCGGACAAGCTGCCCGAGAGCTATTCGCGCTATCTTGTGAACGGGCTTCGCGAGGATTTCGACATGCCGGGCACGCCGATCCGTCTGGTTCTGCGGGATCAGGGGGATAAGAACCCGTTCAAGGGACGGCGCGAGAAGAAGCCCGGCGCCCTTGGCAAGCATCTTGGAAAGCTGCAGAAAAAGAAGGACTGACAAGGTCTTCGCGCCGAAAGGGGAGCGCCGAAATCTTTCAAAGATTTCGGTCCGATTTCTTTGGAAGAAATCGGCACCCGCCCGGATCGTCCGCTTTTGCCAGGTGAACGAGGGATACGAGATGGATTTCGAGTGGCAGCCCATATGCTCACCCGACTGTTTCGCGCTTGGCTGCCTTGTCAGAGGCGCGCGGCGTGTCCGTGCGATAGCGATCGGTCAACTTGCGCTACGAGATGGTGGCGCAGAACACATGCCCTTCAAGAACTAGTCGGTCTGGACCGCTTACATGTGGCGCGACATCGCGCGGCAGGCAGCGGCTGCTGGCTTGGCGCCGAAATTGCCGGCACCTTGTCCGCTGCCCAAGCGGGTTCTCGCAAACCAGTTGGCGCTGCTGGGCATGCGGGAAGGCTGTGGGAGTTCCATCTGGGGGGCTCACGCGCTGTGGCGTCGGACGGAGCTTCGTGACCGAAGCGGAGCAGCAATGTGAGGATGCTTCAACCTCGGTTTAACCGACTTACGCCCATTTTGCACCGCGGGGTATCCATGTCCTGGGTGATATGGGCGTGTCGCGAGTGCAGGTGGCGTTTCTTGGTCGGCGCTCCGTGAAACCGCAACAGTGCCCTGTCACTTTCACCGGCCAACCCCCTTTGCCCTCGCGCGGATCACTCCGTGTCGGTGCCTCTCAGCCCGAGAATCGCGATGATCCCAAGAACGGCAAGGCCTGACACCGCCGCGTTGAACGGCTGGTAGTTCGCGACAATGACGCCGACCAATGCCCAGATCACCGTGATCCCGTACTCTGGTGCGCGGTGCAACTGGTACTGCGCGACCACCGCGATGCCCAGTGCGAGCACCAATGACACCAGCGCCGCCGGCGTTGCGCTCAGCCATCCGTAGCCGCCCAGCACCACGCCAAGTGCGACGCAAGATGCCGCCGTCAGCCATCCGGCATAGATGGCCACCGGCGCTTGCTGAAGCCATCGGTCCGTGTCGCCCACCTTGAACAGGCTGCGAAGGGCTGCGGCCAGCATGATCCAGATCATCAAGGTGGCCCCGATGGGGGAGAAGGTCGCGACCGGCAGCCAAAGCGCGCCGATCGCAAGGCTCAGCGTCAGCGGCGGCCGCATGGCGATCCAGTCGCTGTCATCACCCCTGTAAAACGCGCCGAACACCGTGCCGACCAGCAGCCACAGGTAGATCAACCCCCAGATGGCAAAGGCGTAGCCCGCGGGTTGAACCGGCGGATTCTCGATGACCACGTCGAACTGTTCCGGTGTAAAGCCATTGAACCCGGTAACGACAAAGGGCGCCCCGGCAAAGGCCAGAGCACAGAGCGCGCAGACAAAGGCCCAGATGCGGTTCATTTGGCCACCTGCATATCCGGCTGGTCAGACCACGGCGCAGAAGACAGCCGCAGCCGCGGTCCGGCGGCATGCGCCAACATCACGGTCGAACGCAAATCGAAAGATGCCCGCGCCCGGGAGCCCCGGGTCAAAGCCCGCTGCATTGCTCGCCGGGATGTCACGCGAGAACACCCTCCGCCGTCAGGCGCGTCTTGCCACCGAGGTAGGCATGCAGCGCCTCTGGCAGGTCGACCGATCCATCCGATTGCTGGCCGTTCTCCAGCACCGCGATCAGGCATCGGCCAACGGCCAGCCCGGATCCGTTCAAAGTGTGCAGAAACTCCGGCTTGCCACCGCCCTCCGGGCGAAAGCGCGCGTTCATCCGGCGCGCCTGAAACGCCCCACAGGTGGAGACGGAACTGATCTCGCGGTAGGTATTCTGGCCCGGCAGCCAGACCTCGATATCATGGGTGCGCTGCGCGCCGAATCCCATGTCGCCCGTGCAGAGCACCATCGTGCGATAAGGCAGTCCAAGCGCCTCAAGGATGGCCTCGGCGCAGCCCGTCATGCGGTCATGTTCTGCGATGCTCTGTTCGGGATGGCAAATGGTCACCATCTCCACCTTTTCGAACTGGTGCTGGCGCAGCATCCCGGATGTATCGCGCCCGGCCGACCCCGCCTCGGAGCGGAAGCACTGCGAATGCGCCGTGTAGCGCCGGGGCAGATAGTCCGCGTCTACGACCAGACCGTTGACGATATTGGTCAGGGTCACTTCGGCGGTGGGGATCAACCACCAGCCATTGGTCGTCTCGTAACTGTCTTCGCCGAACTTCGGCAACTGGCCTGTCCCGTACATCATTTCGGGGCGTACCAGAACCGGGGTCCAGGTTTCGGTCAGGCCGTGTTTGTCGATATGGGTGTCCAGCATGAACTGGGCCAGCGCGCGGTGAAGCCGTGCAACAGCGCCGGACAGCACCACAAAGCGGCTGCCCGACAGTTTGGCGGCCACTTCAAAGTCCATGCCCGGTTGCACGCCCTCGATGTCGAAATGCTCCACCGGGTCAAAATCGAAGTTGCGCGGATGGCCCCAGCGTTTGACCTCGACGTTGTCCTCTTCGTCGGCGCCTTCGGGCACACCGGCCAACGGCAGGTTGGGCACGCCCATCAGCAGATCGGTCAACTCGGTGTCGAGCGCCTTCGCCTTCTCCTGCATCTGGGCGACTTCGGCCTTTTTCTCGGCCACCAGCGCCCGAAGACGCTGGAATTCCGCCTCATCGCCGGAGGCCTTGGCCTTTCCGACCAGCTTCGACGCCTTGTTCTGTTCCGCCTGGGCGGTTTCGGCGGTCAGGATGGCGGCGCGGCGCGCTTCGTCGAGGGCGAGGACCTGTGACGACATCGCCTCCGTCCCACGGCGCAGCAAGGCGTCGTCCCAGGCGTCCGGAGCTTCTCGGATGGCGCGGATGTCGTGCATGGTCATCTCCCTGTAAGCAGACCGCGAGTCGCGCTGCTTATGCCTGAAGTTTGCCGGGGAGTGTAGGGGCCAGCCTGACGCGGCAAGGACCCGCGCAAACCTGCAACGGTGGTGTCAAATGCGCGCGCCCGGGCGGGAAAAGGCGCGGAGTCCCGTGGCGTTAACCTGACGTTTCCAGTTTTAGGAAAAACATCTCTCAACTGGCCGGTTTTGACGGCCTGTGGCGAGAGGCGGGTGCGATATGGGACTTGTGCTGGCATTGTTGCTGGGCAGCGTGGCGATGATGGTCGTGCAGGACGCGCTGGACGATCTTTCGGCACTTGAGGACGAAGTGAGCGCGCAGGCGGATGCGGAGGCATCGGCGCGCGCCGTGCAGGCCGGCGGGGACGATATGATTCTGCCCACCGAAGAAGACACGCCCGAGCAAGAGCCTGCCGTCGCAGACACCCCTCCGGAAGGCGTGCTCGACGACCCCACGGTGTCCCCAGTGCCCGACGATATAGAGATCGCGGAGGGCCCGGATCAGTCTGCGCCCGACATGGACGCTCTCGTCGTGCAGGCCGAAATGGCCGGGGCAGAGGTTGTGACCGGCGGGCCGGGTGACACGCTAGAGGGCGGGGAAGGCATTGATTTCTTTTCCGTTCAGGTGCCGGCCGAGGATGACGAAGAGGATGGATCTGCGCAATCGCCTGACGAGGAACCGGTCGTCATCACCGGCTATACCCCGGGCGAGGAGGTCGTCATCGAGGTCGAAGATCCCGCTGCGGGTGCCGGGCAGGGAGCCGGTCTTCAGGTTGCCTTGCGCGACACGGACGCGGGCGCTGTCGCATCTGTCTCAGGCACAGACGTGGTCGTGTTTCCTGATGCACTGGCGCGGGACCTCGAAGGCCACGTGCGCGTGCTGGACGCAACCGCGGCCTGAGACCGGTGGCATCAATCAGAACCGAGAACACAGGGCCGCTGCGGTGCGTCCCGCACAGTTTGTCAAACCGTGGGGTTTGCAGAGGCAGGCCGCCGCGGACAAACGATTGAACGCCTGTGCTGCTCTTCGTTGGCCGGAGACAACGACAACGGAGCAGGCATTTCTGTCTTGGAAACAAGGTCTTGTGCATGTCTGCGCAGAGGCGCGCAGGGCGCGGCTGCCAGTGTTGTCAGGATCCGTTCGCTGCCGCCACTTGTCGACGCAGCCAGCCATCCACCGGCACCGCCAGTGCGTTTTCCTCTGACACTGCCACCAGCACGGCCACGATGCGGCGCTGCGCACCTTCGCCGGCAAAGACCGGTCCTCCGGACTGGCCCGGTTCCACGCGGCATTGGATCTGCCACAGGGGGCCGCGTTCTTCGCCATAACAGAACGGCGTCACCGTCAATCGGTGCGGGCGCGAGCGTTGGTATCCGGCCAATTCCAGCGGCCCGGGCAGCCCGCCAGACCCGATGCGCAAGGGTTTTGGCGCGATCTTTTCGGACAATTCTATCACTGCGAGGTCATGGCGCAGGTCGAAGGCGCCGTTGCTATAGGCCTCCGGATGCACGGATACAGAGGTGATGCGCGTGGCGCCGCTGTGGCGCTCGCCGTCCCAACCGGCCACGAAGACCATGTCGGTGATGCGCTTGAGATAGCCATCCTGAGGCCATGTCACGCAATGTGCCGCAGTCAATGCCAGACCGGGCGCCACCAATGAGGCGGTGCACATCTCCCGGTGGTTGAATCCAGCGAGGTTCAACCGCCCGACGGCCTCTTCGGCCGCGGTCGCGCCGCCAAACATGAGGAAAAGAACAAGCCACCACCGCATTCTGCAATGATAGCGAATGTCCCGCGCGCTGCCAGCCCTGCATGCGTCTTGCATCCGCCCGCGCCCGAGCATAGGTACTGCGCAAATGCGCGGGGGGTGCCCCGCTGAGACAACAAGGAGCATCCCATGGACAGTCAGACGGTCTCTTCCTTCGTGATGATGGGCCTGATCTTCGCGATCATGTACTTCCTGCTGATCCGACCTCAGCAGAAAAAGGTCAAAGAGCATCAGGCCATGATCGAGGCCATCCGCCGCAATGACGTGATCATCACGCAGGGCGGGATCATCGGCAAGGTGCTGAAGGTTCGCGACGACAACGAGCTTGAAGTGGAAATCGCCGAAGGCGTGAAGATCCGCCTGATGCGCGCCACCGTCGCCTCCGTCAAATCCAAGACCGAACCCGCGGAGAGCTGAGCGCAATGCTGCAGATCGATGGCTGGAAGCGTGTCCTGATCTGGACCACCCTCGTGGTGGGCTTGCTTTTGGCCATGCCGAATGTGTTCTACGGCCGTGTTGAGCTGTCGAACGATGCGGAAAAGGCCATCGAGGCCGGTTTCGACACACCCGAGAACCAGCAGGCGGCGGGCAGTTGGCCGGGCTACCTGCCGTCGGGGTTGGTGAATCTGGGCCTGGACCTGCGCGGCGGCGCGCATCTGCTCGCCGAAGTGAAGGTCCAGGAGGTTTATGCCGCCCGGATGGAAGCCCTCTGGCCCGAGGTGCGCGACATCCTGCGCGGCGAACGGGCGACGGTCGGCACGATCCGCTGGAATTCCGAGGCCGCGGCGCGCGGGGAGTTGCGCGTGCGCCTCTCGCAACCAGAGGGCATGAGCAGGGCGATCCAGCTGGTGCGGGGATTGGCGCAGCCGGTGGTCTCGTTGACGGGGGCAGGGGCCACCGATCTTGAGGTCAGCAGCGATGGCGACGAATTGGTCGTGGTCCTGTCCGAAGCCGAGCGGCAAGCCACCGACGACCGCACGATGCAGCAAAGCCTTGAAATCATCCGGCGCCGGATCGATGAGGTCGGCACGCGCGAACCGACCATCCAGCGGCAGGGCTTTGACCGGATCCTGATCCAGGTGCCCGGCATCGGATCGGCGGCTGAACTGAAAGAGATCATCGGCACCACTGCGCAGCTGACCTTTCAGCCGGTTGTGGGCCGCAGCAGCAACGCCAATGACACCGCCGGTGCGGGCAACGAGATCCTGCCTGCCGTCGACGACGAAGGCGTGTTCTACATCCTCGAACAATCTGCCGTGGTCACGGGCGAGGACCTGACCAACGCGCAACCCTCATTTGACCAGAATGGCCGCCCGGCGGTGAACTTCACGTTCAACCCCTCGGGCGCGCGCCGTTTTGGCGACTACACGGCCGAGAACATCGGCTCGCCCTTTGCAATCGTGCTGGATGACGAAGTGATCTCTGCACCGGTGATCCAGTCGCACATTCCCGGCGGATCCGGGATCATCACGGGCAATTTCTCGGTCGAGGAGTCGACCAACCTCGCGGTGCTCCTGCGCGCGGGTGCCCTGCCAGCCGGGCTGGAGTTCCTCGAAGAGCGGACCATCGGCCCGGAACTGGGGCAGGACAGCATCGACGCGGGCAAGGTGGCCACAGTTGTCGCATTTGTTGCGGTCCTGGTCTTCATGGCGCTGAGTTATGGGCTGTTTGGCCTGTTTGCCAATGTGGCGCTGATCCTGAACATCGGGCTGCTCTTTGGCCTGCTGAGCCTGATCGGAGCGACGCTGACCTTGCCGGGGATCGCCGGGATCGTGTTGACGGTCGGTATGGCCGTGGATGCCAATGTTCTGATCTTTGAGCGGATCCGTGAAGAGTTGCGCACCGCCAAGGGACCGGCCCGCGCCATCGAACTGGGCTATGAAAAGGCGCTGTCTGCGATCGTGGACGCGAACATCACCACCTTTATCACGGCGGTGATCCTCTATGTCATGGGCTCGGGCCCGGTGCGCGGCTTTGCAGTCACGCTGGGCTTTGGCATCATGACCTCCGTGTTTACAGCGATCTTCGTCACGCGGCTGCTGATCGTCGTCTGGTTCGAACGTCGCCGCCCGAAAACGATTGAGGTCTGAGATGCGTCTGAAACTGGTCCCCGATCACACCTCTTGGGATTTCTTTGGCAAGCCTTTGTTGTGGCTTGGTATTTCGACACTGTTGATGGTGTTGGCGGTGGTCAGCTTCTTCTGGCAGGGCCTGAACTACGGCATCGACTTTCGCGGCGGCACAACGATCCGTACCGAAAGCACCCAGGCGGTGGACGTGGGTGCCTACCGTGACGCGCTGGCTGCGCTGGAGCTTGGCGATGTGGTCATCTCGGAAGTGTTTGACCCGAACTTCCGCGACGACCAGTTCGTCGCCATGGTGCGCATCGGCGCGCAGGACGGCGAAGAGGCGGTCAGTTCCGAGATCATCGAGAATGCCCGCGTGGCGCTGCAGGCCGTGACGCCTGATATCAAGTTCGTGTCTGTGGAATCGGTCGGGCCCAAGGTTTCCGGCGAGTTGATCCGGACCGCCGCCCTGGCGGTCGCGCTCGCCATCGGGGCGGTGCTGGTCTACATCTGGCTGCGGTTCGAATGGCAGTTCGCGCTGGGGGCCGTGGCGGCGTTGGTGCACGATGTTGTGCTGACCATTGGCATCTTTTCCGAAGTGCAGATCAAGTTCGATCTGGCGATCATTGCGGCGCTGCTGACCATCGTTGGCTATTCGTTGAACGACACGGTCGTGGTCTTTGACCGGGTGCGCGAGAACCTCGTCAAATACAAGTCCAAGCCCCTCAAGGAGGTGCTCAATATCTCCATCAACGAAACGCTCAGCCGGACCTTCATGACCTCTGTCACCACGCTTTTGGCGCTGATTGCGCTCTTTGTGTTGGGCGGGGACGTGATCCGCGGGTTTGTTTTCGCAATGATTTGGGGGGTTATTGTTGGGACATATAGCTCTATCTTCATCGCGTCGGCGATTCTTTTGCGCCTCGGGGTGAAGCGCGACTGGTCCAAACCTACCGATACGACGGGCAATCAGTTCGGGAACGTCGACGCCTAAGGAGGCGTGGGAAATGCGTATGAACGAGATTACGTACAGCGATGCTGTGCCTGTTGACGGATATGGTCCCGGTTTTTTCCGTGTTGGCGGAGAAGTGCACAGCGGCGGTATGTTGTTGTGGGAAAAGGGAAAATCGACTTGGCAGGGGTATGATGACGAGACGGCTCTGTTGAGCTTGGCGGGTGAGGTGGATGTGCTGTTCCTTGGCACGGGTCCCGAGATCGCGCACATCGATGCGCCTTTGCGCTCGCGTCTTGAATCGGCCGGTCTTGGGGTGGAGGTGATGAATTCACCCTCTGCCTGCCGGACCTACAACGTACTTGTGAGTGAAGGACGACGTGTCGCATTGGCGGTTTTGCCGGTCTGACGCAGAGTCCATCGACCTGCTGGTGGCGCTTTTTTGCGCAAACCGGGTGCTTCTTTGCATCCGGTCGTTGCCTTTTTGTGACGGTCTTTGCGTCGCAGGGAGGCGAATGCGCTTGGCTCCCCTTCGCTGCCTGAGCTAAGCCTGCCGTCATGGAATTGAGCGTTCACGATCTGACGGTGGCGCGCGGTGGCGTGCCTATTCTCGAAGCGGTGTCGCTCACTCTCGGGGAGGGGGCCGGGCTTGTGCTGCGGGGGCCGAATGGCTCTGGCAAGACGACCTTGCTGCGCACGGTTGCCGGGCTACAGCTTCCCTGGGTGGGCGAGATCCGCGGAGCCGGGGAACGCATCGCTTATGCAGGACATGCGGACGGGTTGAAGGCCATGCTGAGCGTGGCCGAGAACCTGCGGTTCTGGGCGCAGGTGTTCGGCACGGCCTCCATCGACGCGGCTCTGGATGCCTTTGACCTGCGTGCGCTGGAAGACCGTCCCGCCGGAACACTCAGCGCGGGACAAAAGCGCCGTCTGGGGCTGGCCCGCCTGATGGTCACGGGGCGGCCTGTCTGGGTGCTGGACGAACCAACCGTCTCGCTGGACGCGGCCTCTGTTGCGCTGTTTGCGCAGGCGGTGCGCGGTCATCTCGATGGGGGGGGCTCTGCGCTGATGGCCACGCATATCGACCTCGGGCTGGAGACGCAGGTACTGGACGTCACTCCGTTTCGCGCCAAGCCCCGCGCGGCGCTCGAAGACGAGGCCTTCTTGTGATTGCGCTCTTGTCCCGGGATCTGAGGCTGGCGGTGCGGGCTGGTGGCGGCTTTGGCCTTGGTCTGGCCTTTTTCCTGATCGTGACCGTGCTGGTGCCCTTTGGCGTTGGACCGCAAGCGACCCTGCTGTCGCGGATCGCGCCGGGCGTGCTGTGGATCGGCGCCTTGCTGGCCTGCCTGCTCTCGCTCGACCGGATCTTTGCGCTGGACTGGGAAGACGGGTCCATGGATCTGCTGGCGACAGCGCCCCTGCCGATGGAAGGCATTGTCACGATCAAGGCGCTGGCCCATTGGATCACCACCGGCCTGCCCTTGGTTCTGGCGGCGCCGTTGTTGGGCGTGCTGCTGAACCTGCCTGCGCAGGGGTATCTTTGGGTCTTGTGTTCTCTCGCGCTGGGGACGCCGGCGCTGTCGGTGATCGGCACCTTTGGTGCGGCCCTCACCGTCGGGTTGAAGCGCGGCGGCCTCTTGATGTCGCTGCTGGTCTTGCCGCTTTATGTGCCGACGCTGATCTTCGGTGCCGAAGTGGCGCGGCGCGGGGCAGAGGGGCTGGCGGTCGAGACGCCTCTGCTGATGCTGGCGGGGATCAGTGCGGGCACGATTGCGCTGTTGCCCTTTGCCAGCGCGGCGGTCCTGCGGATCAACCTGCGCTGAAGACACGCCGCCCTTTGGGCGATGCGCCATCTGCCGCGGGGCAAGGGCAAGCGCGGCGTCCCGCCGCAAGGGCTTTCGACCGGCTTGCCTGTGACAAACATTTGATGTGTAACGCTTCAAAACTTCGGTAGGACTGGCGCATGGCTTCGATCTGGGAATACGCAAATCCTGTCAAATTCATTCGCACGGCGGACGTCCTGCTGCCATGGCTGTCCGGCCTCGCGGTGATTACACTGGTGGTCGGACTGGTCTGGGGGTTCTTCTTTACCCCCGATGATTTCCGGCAGGGATCCACGGTCAAGATCATCTACCTGCATGTGCCAAGCGCGCTGATGGCGATCAATGCGTGGCTGATGATGCTGGTGGCCTCGCTGATCTGGATCGTCCGGCGTCACCACGTGAGCGCGCTGGTCGCGCGCGCCGCGGCCCCCGTGGGCGTAATCATGACGGTGATCGCGTTGGCGACAGGGGCGATCTGGGGGCAGCCGATGTGGGGCACATGGTGGGCCTGGGATCCGCGGCTGACCTCCTTTCTGATCCTGTTCCTGTTCTACCTCGGCTACATTGCCCTTTGGGAGGCGATCGAGAATGACGATACGGCAGCGGATCTGACGTCGATCCTGTGCCTCGTGGGGTCTGTCTTTGCGATCCTCAGCCGCTATGCGGTGAACTTCTGGAACCAGGGGTTGCACCAGGGCGCGTCGGTGATGCGTGCAGGCGCCGTGGCAGGCGACACCGAGGAACGGGTGAGCAATGTCTTTGCGGTGCCGCTGTTCATCAGCATGGCGGGCTTTGCCTTTCTGTTCATCGCGCTGGTCTTTTTGCGCACCCAGACGGAGATCCGCGCGCGCCGGACGCGGGCGCTTTTGGCACGGGAGCGGGTGGCATGATGCCGGACCTCGGGAAATACGCGGGCGCTGTCCTGTCGTCCTATGTCGTGTCGCTGGCGCTGCTGCTGGTGCTGGTGGGAATGTCGGTTCTTCGGGCCCGCAAGGTGCGGCGCGAGCTGGAAAAAGTGGAGGCACGACAAAAAGATGGCTAAGGTCTCGCCCCTCATGATCCTGCCTCCCGCGATCTTCGCGGCCTTTGGCATCATGGCCTACATGGGCCTCGGACGCGAAGGCAAGGATGACCTTGAATCGGTGTTCGAAGGCCGCCCCGCTCCGAGCATCACAGAGGTCACTCTGAACGACTACCCCGGTGTGACACCAGAGATCTTCACTTCGGGTGAGATCACGGTGGTGAATTTCTGGGCGAGCTGGTGTCCGCCGTGCCGTGCAGAGCATCCCACCTTGCTGGAGATGCAGGCAGAGGGGCTGCGTCTGGTTGGCGTGAACTTCAAGGATCAGAAGGGGAACGCGGCGCGTTACCTTGCCGCCGATGGCAATCCCTTCATGGCACTGGCTTTTGACCCGGCTGGGCGTACGGCGATCGAATGGGGGGTCACCGGCCCGCCGGAGACGTTCATCGTCGGTGGGGACGGGACCGTATTGTTCAAGTTCGTCGGCCCGCTGGTCGGGTCTGATTACGAGCAGCGGTTTCTGCCCGCCCTCGAGGCGGCGCAGGCTGCACATGCGGCCGAACGCGAGAGCGCTCAAGCCGACGGCTGAACATCCGGCCGCCCCCGCTGTCTTAAAGGTCGCAGGCCGATTGGCTGGCCGCGGTGCAGGGGCTTGAGGCCTGCGCGCTCGCGTAGGCCCCGTACATGGCCAGCAAAACCAGCGCGCCTGCTTGTATCAATGTCATCAGTTTCATGTCTTCGCCTCGTGTCTGACCTCTAGATGGGCCTTGATTGAGGAAGATAAATGGCGCGCGTGTCACCATAAAGGGTGGTTTGTCTCTGATTGCGTGGATGTTGCGCGAATGCACGCCAAGGCTATGAAATTTGGGCAGGATTTTGCCCACAGGGCCCCATTCGACGGGGAAAGGCCGGGGTGGCAAAGCCATGACGCAAGGGCAGCGCGCGCGCAGTGCAAGGCCCCGCAACCGGGTCAGGATCATAAATATGGCACATCCGACACTCAGCACAGTGTGATCCCGGTGGACTTGTTTTTTGGCCGCGGGCCGTCTATCCCGCAGGCATCCGCCAATACGGGCGATGGAGTTTTTATGTCAGAGACTGTCACACAGCGCTGACTCCCGGTCAGCGACGTGTATCCCGGGAAAGCTGAGGGCGCAGGCGTCCCCGATCCGTGTGCCTGAACGGTGCGCGGTGCTTCGGTCCGACACGGACCGCTTTCTTCAGAAGACAACCGACATGAACATATCGAAACTGGAACAGCGCGTGCTGCACGTGCTGGCACAGGGCGGCGCAATCACGTTTGAGCGCGGCCAGAATGGCAAACTCTTTGCGGTGACATGTGTGACCCGCGAAGGCTACGTCATGAGCAGTTGCTCATTGAGCGTGGTGGAGCGGCTCAGGAAACGGCGGTTCATCCGCTCGCGCTGTGGGCGGCCTTACCGGGTGACGCGCGCCGGTCTGGAGGCCGTGCGGGCGCAGCTGGACAACCGCTGAACGGCGGTGGCGGGCGTGTCCCGCCGCCGCCCCCTCCTTGAATGACGACTGCGCGGGGGCTAGTGCCAACCGCCATGCAGCCCGATGGTCTCGGCGGTCAGGAAACTGGCCCGGTCAGAGACAAGGAACGCCGCCAGATGGGCCACATCGTCGGGGGTGCCAAAACGGGGCAGGGCGGTCTTGTCGGTGATCTTGGCGCGCACATCGTCGGGGCGCGGGGCATCAGCGCGTTCGATCGGGCCGGGTGCGATGCCCAGAACGCGGATGCCCCGGGGCCCCAGTTCGAGGGCAAGGGCACGTGTCACGGCGTCCAGCGCAGCCTTTGACGCGGCAAAGGCAGAGACGCGCGCAGGCGGCTCGCGTCCATTGAGCGACGAGATGTTCAGAATGACGTCGCCAGCCTGCATGTCCCCGGCACACAGCGCGGCCAGCTCCAGCGCGGAGGCAAGGCCGACCTGCATCATCTCCATGGCTTGTGCGCCAATTCCGGGCTCAAGCGGCGTTGCGCGACCGGGACCCACGTTGTTGACCAGACATGTGACAGGGCCAAGCTGCGCGGTGACCTCCTTGTGCAATCGGGCGGCGGCCTGCGCGTCGGTGAAATCCGCCTGAAAGGGATGTGCCTCCCCGCCGATGGCGGTGATCTCTGCGCAGAGGTCGTCGACGCCGTCAAAATCCTTGCGCCATGTCAGCGCGAGACGGTGGTTCTGCGCCGCCAGTTCCAACGCGATGGCGCGGCCTATGCCGCTGGAGGCGCCGGTGATGAGAGTCAGGGGCATCGTGAATCACGTCCTGTGTCGTTTGGGATATCGGTGGGGATCCAGACAACAGTTCACGAAGGCGGTCAGCGATGTCCAGACCTACCTTGACCGATTTGGGAGGCTGCGCCGACCGTCAGGGATTTTGACGGCCCCGAATCCCGGGATGTGCATGTCCCTTGCGGGTTTCGGGGCGCCATAGGGCGGTCTGCCCGCGGGTCTGGCCAGAATGCCACGATGGTCCGTTCCTGTTCCCGGCCAGAAAAAAGCGCCCACACCGGGGCGCTTTTCTTGTGTGTCTGTTGCCCTGAGGGGCGGTTGCGTCATTCCGCTGCGACGGGTGTCTTGGCCAGATTGCGCAGCACATAGTGCAGCACGCCGCCGTGTTCGATGTATTCGACCTCGATCGCGGTATCGATGCGGCACTTGAGAGTGATCTCCTTTACCGTGCCGTCGGTCATGGTGATCGTGGCCGGGACCTCTTGCAGCGGCTCGACCGCGTCCAGACCCGAGATCGAGACGCTCTCATCCCCGGTCAGACCCAGCGATTTGCGGGTGTCGCCGCCGGTGAATTCGAACGGGATCACCCCCATGCCCACGAGATTGGAGCGGTGGATACGCTCAAAGCTCTCTGCGATCACCGCCTTGACCCCCAAAAGCGCCGTACCCTTGGCCGCCCAGTCGCGCGACGAGCCCGCGCCGTATTGCGCGCCGCCGATCACCACCAGCGGGATGCCCTGTGCCTGGTAGGCCATGCAGGCGTCGTAGATCGCCATCTGGTCGCCGTCCGGCCCCTTGGTGTATCCGCCTTCGACCATGCTGCCGTCCGCCTGCGTCAGCATCTCGTTCTTGATGCGGATGTTGGCGAAGGTGCCACGCATCATGATCTCGTGGTTGCCCCGCCGCGATCCGTAAGAGTTGAACTCTCGTGGGGAAACCTGCCGTTCGGTCAGGTACTTGCCCGCCGGTGTGGTGTCCTTGAACGACCCGGCCGGAGAAATGTGGTCCGTGGTGATCATGTCCCCCAACAGCGCCATGATCCGGGCGCCTTCGATGTTGGAGATGGTGCCAGGCTCTGGCGACATGTCCTGAAAATAGGGCGGGTTCTGCACATAGGTCGATGTCGCCGGCCAGTCGTAGGTTTCCTGCTGCGGAACCTCGACGCCTTGCCATTTCTCGTCGCCCTTGAACACGTCCGCGTATTTCTCAAGAAAGGCCGCGCGGGTGACGGTTTGTTCGACCAGTTCGGCAACCTCCTGCGAGCTGGGCCAGATGTCCTTGAGAAAGACATCGCGGCCCTCTTGATCCTGCCCCAGCGGCTCTGTGGTCAGATCAATGTCCAATGTGCCCGCCAGCGCATAGGCCACCACCAGCGGTGGCGAGGCGAGGTAGTTGGCGCGCACATCCGGGCTGATGCGGCCCTCGAAATTGCGGTTGCCGGACAGGACAGAAGTCGCCACGAGGTCACCCTCGGCAATCGCCTTGGACAGTTCGGGCTGGATCGGGCCGGAGTTGCCGATGCAGGTGGTGCAGCCATACCCCACGAGGTTGAAGCCGATCTTGTCGAGGTCCTCCTGCAGGCCCGCGGCCTCAAGGTAGGCGCTGACGACCTGCGATCCCGGGGCGAGCGAGGTCTTTACCCATGGTTTGCGGTTCAGGCCAAGGGCTGCCGCCTTGCGCGCCACCAGACCCGCGCCAATC
>JBELMB010000301.1:0-3771 GCA_042088665.1 Sagittula sp. | reverse complement strand
CTTCCATCAGGCGGCACATGTCCGGGATCGTCACGTGGCGCTTGCCCTCCAGATGGATGACACCGTCACGTTTGAGCGCAGAAATCTGGCGGCTTACGGTTTCCAGGGTCAGGCCAAGATAGTCGGCCATGGCTTCCCGCGTCAGGGGCAGATCAAACACCAGGGCACCGTCCACCCCGCTCTGGTTCAGCGATGCGTCGCGGCGGGCGATGATCGACAGGAGCGACGCGATCTTTTCCCGGGCGGTCTTGCGGCCCAGCACCAACATCCATTCGCGTGCCGCGTCCAGTTCGTCCAGCGTCATCTCCAAAAGGCGCTGGGCAATATGCGGCGTGCGCTCCATCATGTTTTCGAAAGGCGCCTTGCGAAAGCAGCACATCACGAGGTCGGTGGTGGCAATCACGTCATAGGCCGCACTCGTGCGACCGGGACGGCCGACAAAATCGCTGGGCAGCAAGAGACCGACCATCTGGGTGCGCCCGTCTTCCATGGTCTGCGACAGGGTCGCGATACCCGAGACCACAGACCCCACGAAATCCATGCGGTCACCGGACCAGACCACCATCTGGCCTGCTTCGAACTTCCGGTAATACTTGATCTCTTCCAGCCGATTGAGTTCTTCGTTCTCGCAGCGTGCACAGACGGCACGATGGCGGATCGGACAATCGGAACAGTCCTGTTGTACTGACATACTTCTTTCGTTCAGCATTCCGCCTGCCCCTTGTTGATCTGTGTCAAGGCCCCGGCGCGCCCCGGGTGTCTAGTCTACGCACATGACAAACCGAACACAACTCGCGCGGCTGGGCCTGTTTGACGCCAAAGTGCCCCGCTACACATCGTATCCCACGGCGCCCCATTTTGCCGATGAGGTGGGGCCCGTGCGATTCTCTCAATGGATCCAGTCTATTCCAGAGCATGGGGAAATATCGCTTTATTTGCATATACCCTTTTGTCGCAGGCTTTGCTGGTTTTGCGCCTGTCGCACGCAGGGCACGGCGACCTCTGCTCCGGTCGAGACCTATGTCGAGACCATCATCGCCGAACTGGCGCTGTTGCGTCGGCAATTGCCCAATGGAATCAAGCTGTCACGCCTGCATTGGGGGGGTGGGACGCCGACGCTCCTGACCCCTGACATGATGAAACGGTTGATCGCCGCGATCCATCAGACAGCGCCTTTCGCTGAAGATGCGGAGTTCTCTGTCGAGATCGATCCGAACGAGATCGACCCGGCGCGCATGGCTGCCCTGGCCGAAGGGGGCATGAACCGCGCGTCGATCGGGGTGCAGGATTTTGACCCGGGCATACAGGAAACCATTGGCCGTCCGCAGGGGTATGACGTCACAAAGGCCGCCGTGGAGATGATCCGTGCCTGCGACGTTGCGAGCCTGAACGCAGATATCCTCTATGGGTTGCCGCACCAGACCGGGGCGCGGATCACGGATACCGTGCAAAAATTGCTGAGTTTTGCGCCGGACCGCGTGGCGCTTTATGGCTATGCGCATGTGCCGTGGATGGCCAAGCGACAGCAGCTCATCCCGTCTGATGCGCTGCCCACACCGCAGGAAAGACTGGCCCTTTTTGACACGGCGCGTCGGCTCTTTGCCTGGGACGGCTACGATGAAATCGGCATCGACCACTTTGCCTTGCCGACGGATGGGCTGTCTGTGGCGCAAAAGTCGGGCCGGTTGCGGCGCAATTTTCAGGGCTATACGGATGACAGTTCGCCGGTTCTGATCGGGGTTGGCGCCTCCTCGATCTCGCGGTTTCCGCAGGGGTTTGCGCAGAACGCCTCGGCGACCTCCGCCTATACGGGTGCGATCCGGGAGGGGCGGTTCGCCGTCTCACGCGGGCATGTGTTCGCGGGGGATGACCTCTTGCGTTCTCGGTTGATCGAGGCGCTGATGTGCGATTTTCGCATCGACACGTCTGAGATCTTGCGCGATTTCGACATCACGCGAGCGGACCTCATGGCCCTGTTCCGCAGCGCCAATGCCACCTTCGAAGGGATGCTGGAGGTCGCGACAGAAGGCCTGTTCGTGCCAGTGCAAGCGCGCCCCTTGACGCGCATGATCGCGCGAAGTTTCGACGCCTATGACCTGAGCAAGGCAGGGCATTCCAGCGCGATCTAGGGCGCGCTCTCCCCACTGTGATACAAGAAAAGGCGCGGCACGGCTCATGCAGCGCCTTTTTTGTTTTCAACCGATTGGCGAGGCTGGATCAGGTCAGGCGATATCGAATGCTGCCGCCAGCAAGGTGCGCGTATATTCGGTTTGCGGATTGTCAAAGACGTCGTCTGCGGTGCCATGTTCCACCACGTCGCCCTGTTTCATCACCATCACCTTGTGGCTCATGGCGCGCACGACCTTCAGGTCGTGGCTGATGAACAGGTAGGCAAGGTCATACTTGCGCTGGAGGTCGCGCAAAAGGTCAACGATCTGGACCTGCACGGTCATGTCAAGGGCAGAGGTCGGTTCGTCCAGAACCACCAGCCGTGGACGCAGGACCATGGCCCGCGCAATGGCGATGCGCTGGCGCTGCCCGCCGGAAAACTCGTGCGGGTAGCGGTGCATCGTTGCCGGATCCAGCCCCACTTCGGCCATGACCTCGGCGACCTGATCACGGAAGGGTCGCCCGTCCTGATTGCCATGCACTTCGAGCCCTTCTGCGATGATCTGCTCGCAACTCATGCGTGGGCTGAGCGATCCGAATGGATCCTGGAACACGATCTGCATTTCCGACCGCAAGCGGCGCAATTCCTGGGTCGACCAGCGGCGCACGTCGGTGCCGCGGTAGGTGATGCCGCCCTCGGACTGGATCAGCCGCATGATTGCAAGGGCGAGCGTCGTCTTGCCGGAGCCGCTTTCACCCACGATTCCAACCGTTTCCCCAGCGCGGACCGCTATGTCAGCCGCATTGACGGCCTTCACGTAGCCGACCGTGCGTCGCAATAGGCCCTTGTGTATGGGAAACCAGATTTTCAGCTTGTCGGTGCTGGCCACCTCTTCGGCGGCGCCGGCAACCGGATCGGGCACGCCCGTGCTTTCGGCAGAAAGGAGCTTTTGCGTATAGGGGTGCTGCGGGTTGGCAAAGATCTCGCCGGTGGGACCATGTTCGACGATCTCGCCGTCTTTCATCACACAAACCCGATCAGCGATTTTTCGCACGATGCCCAGATCATGGGTGATGAACAGCAGGCTCATGCCCTCTTCGGATTTGAGGTCCGCCAGAAGATCGAGGATCTGCGCCTGGATCGTCACGTCCAGCGCGGTGGTCGGTTCGTCAGCGATCAACAGCTCCGGTCCGTTGGCCAGCGCCATGGCGATCATCACTCGCTGTCTTTGGCCGCCTGACAACTGGTGGGGATAAGACCGAAGACGCGTTTCAGGATCACGGATTCCCACCTTGTTGAGCAACTCGATGATCCGAATGCGCGCCGCTTCTCCGGTCAGGCCCTGATGCAGCTCAAGGCTCTCACGGATCTGTTTCTCCAGCGTATGCAGCGGGTTGAGCGAGGTCATCGGCTCCTGAAAGATAAAGCTGATGTCGTTGCCGCGCACGGCCCGCAACTGCGCATCATCGGCCCGGATCATTTCCTGACCACTGTAGGTGACGGACCCGGACACCCTCGCGGAATCCCCCAAAAGAGAGACGGTGGACAGCGCCGTCACAGATTTTCCCGATCCGGATTCCCCAACGATGGCAAGGGTTTCGCCCTTCGCAATCTCGAAAGAGACGCCTTTGACGGCCTCCATCTCGCGGCCGTCCTGCCGG